>NZ_BAAHAA010000002.1:0-258834 GCF_054777915.1 Nocardioides marmoraquaticus
CGAGCCGCCGCGCGTGCTCCTCGAGGGCCCGCGCGACCTCGGCCCCGGTCGCGTCGCCCGAGGCGTGGAGCACGCGCCGGCGGCGGTGGCCGCCCTCACGCCCCAGGGCGGGGACGCCGTCGTGGTGGTCGAGTCGCGCCCCGGCAGCCACGAGTGCGACGATCGCCGCCGGACCGCCCTCGGTCAGGCGCGCGACGGCCTCGGGGTCGCAGGCACCGGCACCCGCCTCGAGGGTGTCGGCCGCGTGCTGCTCGGGGGTGTCGCCCGGGCCGACCGCGGCCGCGATCCCACCCTGGGCCCACCGCGTGCTGCCGGGGCCCTGGCTGACCACGAGCACGCGCCGCCGGCCCGCGAGGGCGGCCGCGACCGAGAGCCCGGCCACGCCACCGCCCACGACGACGACGTCGACCTCGGTCACTCCCCGCCCCCGGGAGTCCCGATCGCCACCATCCGCTCGACCGCGAGCCGCGCCCGTGCCGCGACGTCGACGGGGACGTCGACCTCGTCGCGCCCCTCGCGCAGCGCCCGGACCAGCAGCTCGGGCGTCGACATCTTCATGTAGCGGCACGACGCCTTCTCGTTCATCGCGCGGAAGTCGACGCCCGGGTTGGCGCGTCGCAGCTGGTGCAGCATGCCGACCTCGGTGGCGACGAGCACGGTGCTGGCCGTCGTGGTGCGCGCGGCGTCGACCATGCCGCCCGTGGAGAGGATCCTGGTGCGGTCGGCCGGCAGGTCGCCCTGCTCGGTGAGCCACAGCGTCGAGGTCGCGCACCCGCACTCGGGGTGCACGAGCAGCTCGGCCTCGGGGTGGGCGGCGACCTGGCGGCGTACGTCGTCGGGTCGGATGCCGGCGTGCACGTGGCACTCCCCCAGCCAGACGTGGAGGTTGTCGCGACCCGTCACCCGCCGCACGTGGGCGCCGAGGAACTGGTCGGGCCCGAACAGCACCGGCACGTCGTCGGGGATCGACCGCACCACCTCGACGGCGTTGGAGCTCGTGCAGCAGACGTCGGTCTCGGCCTTCACCGCGGCGGTGGTGTTGACGTAGGAGACGACCACGGCGCCGGGGTGCTCGGCCTTCCACGCCCGCAGCTGCTCGGCGGTGATGGTGTCGGCGAGGGAGCACCCGGCCTCGGCCGTCGGGATCAGCACCGTCTTGTCGGGGCTGAGGATCTTGGCCGTCTCGGCCATGAAGTGCACGCCGCAGAAGACGATCGTGCTCGCGTCGGTCTGGGCGGCGACCCGCGAGAGCGTCAGGGAGTCGCCCACGTGGTCGGCCACGTCCTGGATCTCGGGCAACGCGTAGTTGTGCGCCAGCACGACGGCGTCGCGTGCCCGCGCCAGCTCGCGCACCTCGTCCTGCCAGGTCAGCGTGGTGGCGGTCATGAGGGCCTCTCCTCGGCTTTGGTTTTCGCCTAATGGGCGAAAACCACTGCCGCCAGGATAGCGTCGACCCCGTGCCCCACGTCCCCGCCTACCCCCACGAGGTCCTCGCCGTCGTGCTGGCGGTGCGCGGCGGCCGCCTCTGCGTGCTGCTGTGGCAGCGCGCCCAGGCGCCCGACGAGGGGCGCTGGGCGCTGCCGGGGGGCGGCGTACGACGTGACCAGCGGCTGCGGGAGGCGCTGACGGAGCACCTCGCCGAGAAGGTGCACGTCGAGGCGCTCGCCTGGCGCGAGCAGCTGGCCACCCACAGCAAGGTCGACCGCGACCCCCGCGAGCGGGTGCTCGCGACGGCGTACCTCGGGCTCGTGCCCGCCGACGTCGATCCTCCCCTGCCGCCCGACACCGCCTGGCAGGTCGTCGACGACCTGCCGGCCCTCGCGCTCGACCACGCCGACTTCGTCTCGGCGGCCGTGGAGCGGCTGCGCGCCAAGCTCTCCTACACCAACATCGCCTTCGCGCTCGCGCCCGAGACCTTCACCATCGCCGAGCTGCGCTCGCTCGTGGTCGCCGCGCTCGGTTACGACGTCACCGCCACCAACCTGACCCGCGTGCTCACGCGGCGGCAGATGATCGAGCCCACCGGCCGCACCCGGTCGCACTCTCGCGCCGGGGGCCGGCCCGCGAGCGAGTACCGCTTCCGCGACCGCACCCTCACCGTCACCGACCCCTTCGCCGTGCTCAGGCCGCCCGACCGGTGAGTCGACGGACCCCGCCGCCCTGCAGTGGGCCGAGCGCTGCTCCGCCAGCGGGGTCAGCCTGCGGCGGGGCGGGTCGAGACCTCGAGCACCCGGTCGCCGTCGACCGCGAGGGGGCGCTCGGCGAAGAAGGCGCGGGCTTCCGCCTCGTCGGCGGGAGCGACCAGGAGGCTGGTGACGCCGTCGGTGTCGGGGCCGACGGTCCAGGTGAAGGGCGGCAGGGACTCGGCGAGGCGGCCGGCCAGGTCCACCACGGCCTGCTGGTCGTCGAGGTCACGCACGTCGTCGCTCATGGACTGCTGGTACCCGTCGCGGTGAAGCCCTCCCCTGGCTACGGTCCTGTGATGGACGACGCCGTCGAGGTGACCGCGCTCGCGGTCAACGTGACCGTGCCCGAGCACCTGCGCTGGACCGACGAGCGCCGCGGCGAGGAGTTCACGCTGCAGTCGGTGACGGTACGGATGCTGCCCGACGGACGTCTCGCGGCCAAGGCGTACGGCCGTCCGACGGCGGGTGGGCGCGGCGCGTACGTGTCGTTCCCGGTGCCCGAGCGCCCCGAGCTGCACGCCCTGGTCGAGGCGGCGGCCGACCGCGCGGCCACCCGGTGGGCGGAGCACCGCGGCCTGGAGCCCGGCTCCTAGGCCTGCGGCATCGCGAAGTCCCTGCGTGCGAGCGCATGCTGGGGGCATGCAGACCCGTGGGATCTTCACCAACCTCGCCGTGCCCGACGTCGAGGGCGCCAAGGAGTTCTGGACCGACTACCTCGGCCTGTCCGACGTCGAGTTCGACCTCGGCTGGGTGGCCCGGTGCACCTCGCCCGAGACCGGGGTCAGCGTGCAGCTGGTCAGCGGTGACGCGTCAGCACCGGAGGACTCCGTGGCGACCGTGGTCGTCGACGACCTCGAGGAGGCGTACGCCGGTGCAGTCGCGCGCGGCTACGAGATCGTCCATCCCGTCACGACCGAGCCCTGGGGCGTACGGCGCTTCTTCGTGCGCGCCCCGGACGGCAACGTGCTCAACGTGGTGCAGCACCACCGCTGAGGCGCGAGGGTCAGAGCGCGAGCTGCTCGCGCACCACGACGGCGAGCCGGTCGGCGACAGCGGTGGCCTGGTCGGCCGTGGCGGCCTCGACCATGACGCGCACGAGCGGCTCGGTGCCCGACGGGCGCAGCAGCACCCGGCCGGTCTCGCCGAGCTCGGCCTCGACCGCCTTGACCGCGTCGGCGAGGACGGGGTCGGAGCCGGCCCGGGACCTGTCGACGCCGGGGACGTTGACGAGCACCTGCGGGAGCCGCGTGACGACCGAGGCCAGCTCGGCGAGGCTGCGGCCGGTCGAGGCCATCCGGTCGAGCACCTGGAGCGCGGTGAGCAGGCCGTCGCCGGTGGTGGCGTGGCGGCTCATGATGACGTGGCCCGACTGCTCGCCGCCGAGGGTGTAGCCGTGGCGGCGCATCTCCTCGAGCACGTAGCGGTCACCGACGGCCGTCTGGGCGACGTGCACGCCGGCCTCGCGCATCGCCAGCACGAAGCCGAGGTTGCTCATCACGGTGGCCACGACGGTGTCGCGATGCAGCGTGCCGGCGTCGCGGAGCGCCAGGGCGAGGACCGCCATGATCTGGTCGCCGTCGACGACCTGGCCCTCGCGGTCGACCGCCAGGCAGCGGTCGGCGTCGCCGTCGAGCGCGAAGCCGGCGTCGGCGCCGTGCTCGACGACGGCCTTCTGCAGCACCTCGAGGTGCGTGGAGCCGCAGCCCTCGTTGATGTTGAGCCCGTCGGGCTCGGCACAGATCGCGACGACCTCCGCGCCGGCCTGCCGGAGCGCGAGCGGGCCGACCTCGGACGCGGCGCCGTGCGCGCAGTCGAGCACGACCTTGAGGCCGGTGAGCGGCGTGCTGGTCGTGGCGGTGAGGTGGGCGGCGTACCGCTCCACGGTGCCCTGGTGGGGCGTGACCCGGCCGACGGAGGCGCCGGTGGGGCGCTCCCAGTCGGTGTGCAGGATCGACTCGATCTCGCGCTCGAGGTCGTCGTCGAGCTTGACGCCGCCACGGGCGAGGAACTTGATGCCGTTGTCGGGCATCGCGTTGTGCGAGGCGCTGACGACGACGCCGACGTCGGCACCGAGGGCGTCGGTGAAGTAGGCCACGCCCGGCGTGGGGAGCACGCGCAGGCGCACCACGTCGACGCCGGCCGAGGAGAGGCCGGCGACGACGGCGTGCTCGAGGAACTGACCCGAGATGCGCGTGTCACGACCGATCACGGCCAGCGGCCGTGCGCGGTCGAAGTCTCCGTGATCGACGAGCACCCGGGCCGCCGCCACCCCCAGGTCGAGGGCGAGCTGCGCGGTCAGCTCGCCGTTGGCGAGCCCCCGGACCCCGTCGGTGCCGAAGATGCGACGCGACACGAGTCGGTTCCCCGAGCGCGGGTCAGCGCTTGCTGAACTGCGGCGCCTTGCGGGCCTTCTTCAGACCCGCCTTCTTGCGCTCGATGACACGGGCGTCACGGGTGAGCAGACCGGCCTTCTTCAGCGCCGGACGGTTCGCCTCCTCGTCGACGGCGTTGAGCGAGCGGGCCACGCCGAGGCGCAGCGCGCCGGCCTGGCCGGTGATGCCGCCGCCGTGGATGCGGGCGATGACGTCGAAGCGACCCTCGAGCTGCGCGGTCACGAAGGGCTCGTTGACGACCTGCTGGTGCAGCTTGTTGGGGAAGTAGCTCTCGAGGGTGCGGCCGTTGACCGTCCACTGGCCGGAGCCGGGGACGATGCGGACGCGGGCCACGGCCTCCTTGCGGCGGCCGGTGGCCGCGGCGGGGGCGATGGTGGCGGGGCGCTCCGGGGCGTCGGCGCCGGGCGCGCTCTCGGAGGTGTAGGCGAGACCCTGCTCGTTGGTCTCGTAGGTCTCGGTGTCCTGGGTGTCGGTGCTGTCAGCCACGTCAAAAGTCCTTGGAAGTCTGGGGAAGAACGCTTACTGGGAGATCTGCGAGATCTCGAAGGGCTTGGCCTTCTGGGCGGTGTGCGGGTGCTCGGGGCCGGAGTAGACCTTCAGCTTCTTGAGCATCTGACGACCGAGACGGTTCTTGGGGAGCATGCCCCACACCGCCTTCTCGATGGCCTTGCGGGCGTCCTTCTCCAGCAGCTCGCCGACCGGGGTGGCGGTCAGACCACCCGGGAAGCCGGAGTGCCGGTAGGACATCTTCGTGGTGGCCTTGGTGCCCGAGAGCGACACCTGGGAGGCGTTGACGACGATCACGAAGTCGCCGGTGTCGACGTGCGGGGCGAAGATCGGCTTGTGCTTGCCGCGCAGCAGGTTCGCGACCTGGACGGCGAGCTTGCCCATGCGGACGTCGGTGGCGTCGATGACGTGCCACTCGCGAGTGATGTCGCCGGGCTTGGGGCTGTACGTGCGCACAGGAGTCCCTCACTTGTTCGTCGGGACCGACCCGGGGACCCGGGCCGGCGGTGTCACCGCGCCTTCTGACGAACACTGCCCGGGGCGTGCCTGACGAGCTGCTGCTCGGGAGGCAGCCTCCCCGGAACTGCGACCCGCCCGGGATGCGGGCGGACGCGGCAGGAGGCGCGACGCTCCAGGGTACGGCGGGCGGCACTGAGGGGCCAAATCGCGGGTGCTGGTTTCCCGGCGTCCGGCCGGGGCACCATGCCGCCGAGCCTCTCACCTGCGGGACCGGGTGGTCGCGCACGTGCCACCCCCACTAGGTTGAGGCCCAGGGAGCCGGGGTGACGTGTGCCCCCTTCCGCCACGGACCGACGGGGCAGCGACCACCAGGGCCGCCCCCACCCCGAACCGCACTGCGGAGGAGCCGACGTGAGCGACACCGGCCAGAACACCTTGACCGTCCGCGACAACCGGACCGGCCAGGAGTACGACATCGAGATCACCGACGGTGCGATCCGCGCCGCCGACCTCGGCAAGATCAAGACCTCCGACGACGCCCCCGGCCTGTCGACGTACGACCCGGGCTTCGTCAACACGGCCTCGTGCCGCAGCTCGGTGACCTTCATCGACGGCGAGAAGGGCATCCTCGAGTACCGCGGATACCCCATCGAGCAGCTGGCCGAGAAGTCGTCGTTCCTCGAGGTCGCCTACCTGCTGATCCACGGCGAGCTGCCGACCAAGGACCAGCACGACCAGTGGGTGCACGACATCACCCACCACACCTTCCTGCACGAGAACATCAAGACCTTCATGCAGGGCTTCCGCTACGACGCCCACCCCATGGGCATGCTCATGGCCTCGGTCGGCGCGCTGTCGACGTTCTACCCGGAGTCCAACAACATCTCCGACGCCGACAACCGCCACATGCAGATCGTGCGCATGATCGCCAAGATGCCGACGCTCGGCGCCTGGGCCTTTCGCCACGCGCAGGGCAAGCCCTACGTCTACCCCGACAACGAGCTCTCCTACACCGAGAACTTCCTCGCGATGCTGTTCAAGATGAGCGAGCAGAAGTACGTCGCCGACGAGCGGCTCGTCAAGGCGCTCGACGTGCTCTTCATCCTGCACGCCGACCACGAGCAGAACTGCTCGACCAACGCGGTGCGCTCGGTCGGCTCCTCGCAGGTCGACCCCTACTCCTCGGTCGCCGCCGGCATCGGCGCGCTCTACGGCCCGCTGCACGGCGGCGCCAACGAGGCGGTGCTCCGCATGCTGCGCCGCATCGGCTCGAAGGAGAACGTCCCCGACTTCATCAAGGGCGTGAAGGACGGCAACGAGCGGCTGATGGGCTTCGGCCACCGGGTCTACAAGAACTACGACCCGCGCGCCAAGATCATCAAGAAGGCCTGCGACGACGTCTTCGAGGTCACCGGCGTCAACCCGCTGCTCGAGATCGCCCAGGAGCTGGAGAAGATCGCGCTCGAGGACGAGTACTTCGTCAAGCGCAAGCTCTACCCCAACGTCGACTTCTACTCCGGCCTGATCTACGAGGCCTTCCAGTTCCCGCCCGAGATGTTCACGGTGCTCTTCGCCATCGGCCGTACGCCGGGCTGGCTCGCGCAGTGGCTCGAGCTCGTGCAGGACGGCGACCAGCGCATCGCGCGCCCCAAGCAGATCTACACCGGCGACCGGGGCCTCGACTTCACCCCCGCGTCGGAGCGCTGGGCCTGAGCCCCAGCTCACGCATCGAACGGCCCCCGGCGATCGCCGGGGGCCGTTCGTGCGTCAGGCCCCTAGACCTGGCGCTCACGCCCGTCCCAGTACGGCGCGCGCAGGTCGCGCTTGAGGATCTTGCCCGTGGGGTTGCGGGGCAACGCCTCGAGGAACTCGACGGAGCCCGGGCACTTGTAGCGGGCCAGGTGGGCGCGGCAGTGGTCGATGATCTCCTGCTCGGTCGCCTCGGCCCCGGGGTGCAGCGAGACGACCGCCTTGACGGTCTCGCCCCAGCGGTCGTCGGGCACGCCGATGATGGCGACCTCCATGACGGCCGGGTGCTCGGCGAGGACCCGCTCGACCTCGGGGCTGTAGATGTTCTCCCCGCCCGAGATGATCATGTCCTTGAGCCGGTCCTCGACGTAGACGTAGCCGTCGGCGTCGACCTTGCCGAGGTCGCCGGTGCGGAACCACCCGTCGTCGGTGATGACGTCGGCGGTGGCGTCGGGCTTGCCGAGGTAGCCCTGCATCAGCTGGGGCGTGCGCAGCCACAGCTCGCCGTGCTCACCCACGGCGACGTCCTCCTCGGTGGCCGGGTCGACGACGCGGACCTCGACGCCGGGCAGCGCCTTGCCGGCGCTGACCAGCCGCTCGGGGTGGTCGGGGTCGCGGTGCTCCTCGGGCATGAGGTGGGTGGCGACACCACAGACCTCCGTCAGGCCGTAGACCTGGATGAAGTCGGTGTCGGGCCACGCCTCGATCGCCGCGCGCAGCAGCGGCAGCGGCATCGGGGCAGCGCCGTAGCAGTAGGTCTTGAGCCGGCCGAAGACCGCGATGGCCTGCTCGCCCGACTGCAGCACCTGGGCCAGCACCGCGGGCACCAGGAAGGTGCGGTTGGCGCCCTGCATGATCGCGCCGGCCAGCGAGGCGCCGTCGGGGTCTCGGGTCATGACGCTCGGGATGCCGTCGTGGACGCCGAACTGCACGTACGACGAGCCGCCGACGTGGAACAGCGGCATCGAGACCATGTTCTTGTCGCCCGGCTCGAAGCCCCACCCGTCGTGGGCGGCGAGGGTGTGCGCGAGCAGGTTGGCCTGGCTCAGCATGACGCCCTTGGGACGGCCGGTGGTGCCGGAGGAGTACATCACCAGGCAGGTGTCGCCGGGCTCGACCTCGGGGTCGCGGCCGACCGGCGTCGCGCGGGCCAGCAGCGCCTCGTACTGGTCGCCCTGCCCGCCCTCGGGGGTGAGCTCGATGACCTCCTCGACGTGCACCAGCCGGTCGCGGATCTCGGAGATCGCCGGCAGCAGCTCGCTGCCGACCAGGAGGACCTTGGCGCCGGAGTCGTTGACCGCGTAGTCGATCTCGTCGCCGGCGAGGCGGAAGTTGACGATCGCGTTGGCGGCGCCGAGCGACGCCGCGGCGAAGGTGAGCTCGACGCAGGCCGGGTGGTTCTTGTCGAGGAAGGCCACGACGTCGCCGCGCCCGACGCCCATCGAGCGCAGCGCGCCGGCGAGGCGGCGTACGCGGTCGTCCATCTCGGCCCAGGTCCAGGTGCGCCCGAGGTAGGTCATCGCCTCGGCGTCGGGCGTGGTGCGCGCCCAGTGGGCGAGCCGGTCGTCGAGGAAGCGTGGCTCCGGCGCCCCGTCTGCGGGGCCGGCCTGGGACGGCAGGTGGTGGGTCGTGGGCGTCGTCATCGGCGCTCTCCTGGGTCTCGGCCGGCTGCTGCGGGCTCGGCGTGGTGCTCGGCGTGGGCGAACTGTGACACAGCGCACAACGGCTCGGGAAGCACCGCGGTTCCCGCGCGGTCAGCCCGGAGCGAGGGCCCCAGGCTCGTCGGGGGCAGCGGCGCCGCGACGCGCGCCGAGCACGAGCGCGCTGGCCAGCACGACCAGCCCCAGTCCGACCACCTGCAGCGGGTGCAGCACCTGGCCGAGCACGAGCAGCCCGGCCACGGCGGCGACCGCGGGCTCGAGGCTGAGCAGGATGCCGAAGACCGAGGCGGTCAGGCGTCGCAGCGCGAGCAGCTCGAGGGAGTAGGGCAGCAGCGACGACAGCACGGCGAGGCCGAAGCCGGTGGCGACGTGCTGCCAGGTCCAGTCGCCGACGCCGGGCAGGCCGGCGGGCAGCACGACCACGGTCGCCACCACCATCGCGATCGCCAGGCCGTCGAGGCCGGGGAACTCCTGCCCGGTCCGGCCGCTCAGCACGACGTACGCCGCCCAGAAGGCGCCGGCGGTAGCAGCGAGGAGCAGCCCCACCCACGACAGCTCCGACAGCGGCACCGTCAGCGCCTCGGACACGAGCACCACCCCGGCCGCGGCCGCGGCGACGGCGAGGAGGTCGCGAGCCGTGCGACTGAGCGCAGCCGCGAGCAGCAGCGGCCCGAGGAACTCCACCGTGACGGCGACCCCGAGCGGCAGGTGGACCAAGGAGGAGTAGAAGCTCCAGTTCATCAGCCCGAGCGCGAGCCCGAAGAGCACCGCGGTGCCCCACGCCCGTCGGGAGTGACCGCGCAGCCGCGGGCGGCACAGCGCGACGATGACGACGGCGGCGAAGAGCAGCCGCAGCAGCACCGCTCCCCCGGCCCCGACCTCGGGGATGAGCGTGACCGCCAGCGCCCCGCCGAGCTGGACGGAGAAGACGCCGCCGAGCACGAGCAGCGGCGCCGGGACCCGTTCGGCTGCTCGCACCACGAGCGCCACGCTAGGCGTGCTCAGCGGGCCCGCTGCACCCGGCCCTCGTCCCACACCGGCTCGTCGGACTCGTGGACGGAGCCGTCCGCGCCGAGCACGAGAAAGCGGTCGAAGCCGCGGGCGAACCAGCGGTCGTGGGTCACCGCGAGCACCGTGCCCTCGAAGGCTTCCAGCCCCTCCTCGAGCGCCTCGGCCGACTGCACGTCGAGGTTGTCGGTGGGCTCGTCGAGCAGGAGCAGCGTCGCCCCTGACAGCTCGAGCAGCAGCACCTGGAAGCGCGCCTGCTGGCCGCCCGAGAGCGAGTCGAAGGTCTGCTCCGCCGCGTGGGCGAGCTCGTAGCGGTCGAGCGCGCGGCTCGCCGGCTCGCGCGGCAGGCCGTCGCGGTGGGCGTCGCCGCGGTGCAGCACGTCGAGCAGGGTCCGGCCCCGCAGCTCGGGGTGGGCGTGGGTCTGCACGAACCAGCCCGGCCGCACCCGTGCCCCCAGGCGTGCGCGCCCGGTGTGGCGCACCGGCTCGACGACGGCCTCGCCGACCGGCAGGTGCTCGCGCTCGGGATCGGTGCCCCCGGCGGCGAGCAGCCTGAGCAGGTGGCTCTTGCCCGAGCCGTTGGAGCCGAGCACGGCGACCCGCTCGCCGTACCAGACCTCGAGGTCGAAGGGCCTCATCAGCCCGGTCAGCCCGAGCCGCTCGCACACCACCGCGCGCTTGCCGGTGCGACCGCCCCGCAGGCGCATCACCACCTGCTGCTCGCGCGGCTGGCCCTGCGGCGGCCCGGCGTCCTCGAACATGCGCAGCCGGGTCTGGGCGGCGCGGTAGCGCGAGGCCATGCCGTCGTTGAAGGTCGCCTTCTGCTTCAGCGTCGTCACGAGGGTGCGGAGCTTGAGGTGCTCCTCCTCCCACCGGCGGGTGAGCTCCTCGAAGCGCGCGAAGCGGTCGCGGCGCGCCTGGTGGTAGGAGGCGAACCCGCCCGGGTGCGTCCACGACGTGCCCCCGGCCGCGCCCAGCTCGACGGTGACCACGCGCGTCGCGGTGCGGTCGAGCAGCTCGCGGTCGTGGCTGACGTAGAGCACGGTCTTGGGCGAGGCGTTGAGCCGGTCCTCGAGCCAGCGCTTCCCGGGGACGTCGAGGTAGTTGTCGGGCTCGTCGAGCAGCAGCACCTGGTCGGGCCCCGCCAGCAGCGACTCCAGCACCAGCCGCTTCTGCTCGCCGCCGGACAGGTTGGCGAGGTCGCGGTACTTCGCCTTGTCGAACCCGATGCCCAGCGCGCTGGTGCAGCACTCGTCCCACAGCACCTCGAGCTCGTAGCCCCCCGCGTCGGCGAGCTCGCCGAGCGCGGCGGCGTACGCCATCTGGGTGGGCTCGTCGTCGACGTCCATCAGGCGCAGCTCGAGCCGGTCGACGTCGGCGTACGCCGCCCTCACGCGCGGCGGCGCGACCGACAGCAGCAGGTCGCGCACCGTCGGCTCGCCCTCGAGCCCGGCCGCGACGTGCTGGCGCATCACGCCGAGCCCGCCGGAGCGGGTGATGGCGCCCTCGTGCGGCTGCAGGTCACCTGCGACGAGCCGCAGCAGCGTCGTCTTGCCCGCGCCGTTGGCGCCGACGAGGGCGACCTTGTGGCCCTCGCCGACCCGGAACGACACGTCGTCGAGCAGCACCCGCCCGTCGGGCAGGTCGTAGCGCACCCCGGCGACCTCCACGTGACCCACGGGGCGTGATCCTCCCCCGGGACCACCACCCGGCGCACCTCGGTTTCCCGGCGGGAGCGCTCAGGTGCCGACCACCAGCGCCTCGAGCGCGGCCGCCACCTCCAGCAGGAACCGGTCGCGACCGTGCGCGGCGACGAGCTGCAGCCCGACCGGCAGGCCGTCGGCGGTGCGCCCGAAGGGCAGCGACAGCGCCGGGCAGCCGGTCACGGTGACGAGGTAGGCCGAGCGCATCCAGTCGAGGTACGAGCCGGTGACCTGCCCGCCGACCGTGCGGGGGTACTCCTGCTCCGCCGGGAACGGCGCGACCGGCGAGACGGGGAGCACGAGCAGGTCGTGGTCGTCGAACCACTGCCGCATCCGCTCGCCGAGCGCGGTGCGGCCGGCGTAGGCCCGGGCCACGTCGGCGCCGGTCAGCTGCTCCCCCGCCCGGATGTTGTCGGCCAGCGAGGCCCTGAACGCGTCCGGGTGCTCCGCCAGCAGGGTCCCGAGGCGGGCCTGGAACGACCAGGCCCGGAGCACGCGGAAGGTGTCCTCGGCCTCGGGCAGCGCCGGCACGTCGTCGTCGACCCGGGCACCGGCCGCCTCGAGGACCGGGGCCGCCGACCGCACGACGTCGGCCACCTCGTCGTCGACGGCGAACGCGCCGCCGAGGTCGGGCGACAACCCGACCCGCAGGCCGCGCAGGGTGCCGGCCAGCGACCCGCCGTCGGGCGGCGCGAAGGCAGCGCCGGGGTCGCCCAGCGCCAGGGGCGCCCGGCGGTCCGGCCCGGCCATGACCGACAGCAGCAGCGCCAGGTCGTCGACGGTGCGCGCGAGCGGACCACTCGTGGCCGTGGCCTCCCACTGGTTGTCGCTGGGCCACGTCGGGACCCGGCCGAGCGAGGGCCGCAGGCCGACCACGCCGCAGAACGACGCCGGGTTGCGCAGGGAGCCGCCCATGTCGGAGCCGTCGGCCAGCGGCACCATCCCCGCCGCGAGCGCGCAGGCGGCGCCCCCCGAGGAGCCGCCCGCCGAGCGGGACGGGTCGACGGGGTTGCGCGTGGTGCCGAAGACCGCGTTGAACGTGTGCGAGCCGGCGGCGAACTCCGGCACGTTGGTGCGGCCGAGCACGACGACGCCGGCGGCCCGGACCCGCTCCACGACCAGCTCGTCGCGCTCGGGCACGTGGTCGGCGAGCAGCGGCGAGCCGTAGGTGGTGCGCCAGCCCGCGACGTCGTGGGTGTCCTTGAAGGCGAAGGGCAGGCCGTGCAGCGGCCCGACCTCCTGGCCGCCGGCCAGCGCCTCGTCGGCGGCCGCCGCGCCGGCACGGGCACGCTCCTCGTCCAGGGACACGATGGCGTTGAGGTCGGGGTTGCGCTCCGCGATCCGCTCGAGGTGCAGGTCGAGCAGCTCGCGCGCCGACACCTCGCGGCGTCGTACGGCGGCCGCCTGCTCGCGCGCGGTCGACGTGACGGTGACCGTCACGGTGTCGCGGGCTCGCGGCGACGCGTCCGGCCGCGCGCGACGAGGTGGTAGTAGGCGATGACGACGATGGTGCCGAAGGCGATGCCGGTGAGCTCGAAGTCGTCGGTCACCACCAGCGTCACGTTGCCGACCCCGATGATCAGGCCCGCCGCCAGGCCGACGAGGTTGACCGGGTCGGCGAAGTCGACCCGGTTGTCGACCCAGATCTTGGCGCCGACCAGCCCGATCATCCCGTAGAGCACGACGGTCACCCCGCCGAGCACGCCACCGGGGGTGGCGTTGACGACCGCGCCGAACTTGGGGCAGAGCCCGAGCAGGATCGCGAACGCCGCCGCGGCGTAGTAGGCCGCGGTCGAGTAGACCTTCGTGGCGCTCATGACGCCGATGTTCTCGGCGTACGTCGTGGTCGGGGAGCCGCCGAAGAGGCTCGCGAGCGCGGTCGCGGCGCCGTCGGCACCCAGTGCCCGGCCCATGTAGGGGTCGAGGTCCTGGCCGGTCATCTCGGCGACGGCCTTGACGTGGCCGGCGTTCTCGGCGATCAGCGCGATGACGCCGGGCAGCACCAGCAGCACGAAGGTCAGCGAGAAGCTCGGGCCGTGCACGACGGCGACGCCGTCGGCCAGGGTGCCGCTCGGCAGGCCGAACCACCCGGCGTCGCCGACCGCCGCCCAGGAGACCCGGTCGTGGGCGAACGCCTGCGGCACCCCGGCCGCGTCGAGGTTCTGGCCCGGGACCACCGAGGTGATCGGCCCCGCGACGACGTCGAGCAGCCACGACAGCACGTAGCCGACGACGAGCGCGAGGAAGACCGCGATGCGCGACCAGAAGCCGGGCAGCAGCACCGCGGCCGCGACCAGGAAGGTCGCGGTCGCCAGCGCGACCCACTGGTCCTGCGGCCAGTAGGTCTGCGCCACCACCGGCGCGAGGTTGAAGCCGATCAGCATGACCACGGCGCCGGTCACCGCCGGCGGCAGCACCCGCGTCAGCAGCCCGGAGCCACCGAGGTGGACCAGCACGCCCACCGCCAGCAGCACGAGCCCGGCGACGAGGATCGCCCCGGTGACGTCGGCCGAGTCGCCGCCCTGGCCCCGGATCGCGGCGACACCGCCCACGAACGACGCCGACGTGCCGAGGTAGCTCGGCACCCGGTTGGAGCACACCAGCAGGAACAGGATCGTGCAGAGGCCGGAGAACATGATGGCGAGGTTGGGGTCGAGCCCCATGAGCAGCGGGAAGACGAAGGTCGCCCCGAACATCGCCACCACGTGCTGGGCGCCGAGGCCCGCCGTACGGCCCCACGACAGGCGCTCGTGGGGGGCGACCGGCTCCCCGGGAGCGGGATCGACCGCGGTCCACCTGAAGATCGACGTCACCCGCCGGACGCTAGTGCAGGCGCGTGCCACAGTGGCGGGGTGGACCTCTCCCTCACCGACGAGCAGCAGTCGTTCCGGCAGGCGGCGCGCGCCTTCCTCGACGCCGAGGCGGTGCCGCACCGCGCCGAGTGGGACCGCCGCGAGTCGGTCGACCTCGAGATCCTGCCCAAGATGGCCGAGCTCGGCTTCTTCGGCCTGACGATCCCCGAGGAGTACGGCGGCGTCGGCGGCGACTACGTGACGTACGCCCTCGCGATGGAGGAGCTCGGCCGCGCCGACTCCGCGCTGCGCGGCATCGTCTCGGTCTCCAGCGGCCTGGTCGGCAAGTCGATCCTCGGCTTCGGCACCGAGGCGCAGAAGCAGGAGTGGCTCCCGCGCCTCGCCGCCGCCGAGGCGCTCGGCTGCTTCGGCCTGACCGAGCCCGACGTCGGCTCGGACGCGGGCAACCTGACCTCGCGCGCCCGCCGCGACGGCGACGACTGGGTCCTCGACGGCCAGAAGCTCTACATCACCAACGGCACCTGGGCTGACGTCGCGCTCGTCTTCGCCCGCACCTCCGACAACGGCCCACGTGGCATCACCGCGTTCCTCGTCCCCACCGACTCCCCCGGCTTCGAGGCCCGCGAGATCACCGGCAAGCTCGGCCTGCGCGGCCAGGCCACCGCCGAGCTCTTCCTCGACGGCGTCCGGGTGCCGTCGAGCGCCGTGCTCGGCGAGGTCGACCGCGGCTTCCGGATCGCGATGAGCTCGCTCGACAAGGGCCGGATCGCCGTCGCCGCCAGCTGCGTCGGCATCGTGCAGGGCTGCCTGGAGTGCTCGGTCGACTTCGCCACGAACCGCACCCAGTTCGGCCGCCCCGTCGCCGGCTTCCAGCTGGTGCAGGACATGATCGCCGACATCTCGCTCGACGCCGACGCCGCGCGGCTCCTGGTGTGGCTCGCCGCCGACCTCTGCGACCGCGGCGAGCCCTTCGGCACCGCGGCGTCGAAGGCCAAGCTGTTCGCCAGCGAGGCGGCCGTGCGCGCCGCCAACCTCGCCACCCAGGTGCACGGCGGCGCCGGCTACCTCGACGACTACCCGCCGCAGAAGTACCTCCGCGACGCCCGCGTCATGACCCTCTACGAAGGCACCAGCCAGGTCCAGAAGCTGATCATCGGCCGCGCCGAGACCGGCATCAGCGCCTTCGTCTGACCACCCGCAGGAGCACGCATGCCCGGACCTCCCCGCGACCCCCGCTACACCGCCCACTTCACCGACCCGCTGTACGACGACGTCGCCGACGACTGCGCACCCTTCGGCAGCGACCAGGGATCCGACCTGCTCCACGACGTCGAGCAGGCCGGGCGCACGATCGCCCCGGACGCGACGATCGAGTCGCTGCTGCCCTGGGGCAGCGTCGAGTCCTTCTTCGCCGACGCCGAGCGCGGCGACGTCGACGGGTTGCTGCTGATCTACGCCACCGGGTTCCTGCTGCTGCGCTACCGCGGCGACCTCTCCGGCACCGACCTCGAGGTCCTGCAGCGAGCGGTTGCCGGCATCCACGCCGACCTGGCCGCCCTCGGCCACACCGAGGCGGTCGCGCCCCTGCGCGACACCGTCCTCGCCGACCTGGCGTCGTACGACCCCTCGGACCCCGGCCGCTGAACCCCTATCGTGTCGGGATGTCTCGGAGCGACACGGAGCAAGCACCGGCGACCCGGTGGAAGCTGATCGGCCCCGGGCTGGTGGTCGCGGCCACCGGCGTCGGCGCCGCCGACCTGGTGGCGACCCTCATCGCGGGCTCGCGCTTCGGCTACGCCCTGCTGTGGGCGGTGGTGCTCGGCTGCGTGCTCAAGGTGGTGCTCGTCGAGGGTGCCGGGCGCTTCAGCCTGGCCACCGGACGCACCATCTACGAGGGCTGGTCGAGCCTCGGCCGGTGGACCACCTGGTACTTCGCCCCCTACATCGTCGTCTGGGGCTTCGTGTACGGCGCCGCCGCCATGGCCGGCACCGGGCTGGCGCTGGCCTCGCTCCTGCCCGGCCCGGTCGCGCTGTGGGGCGTCGTGTCGGGTCTGATCGGCCTCGCGCTGGTGTGGTCGGGCCGTTACGAGCTCTTCGAGAAGACGCTCGGCGCCCTCGTGCTGCTGATGTTCGTCACCATGGTGGGCGCCGCGGCGCTCACCCTGCCCAACCTGCTCGACGTCCTGGGCGGCCTGGCCCCGACGCTGCCGCCCGACTCGGTCGTCCCGGCCATCAGCGTCGCCGGCGGTGTCGGCGGCACCATCACGCTGGCGGCGTACGGCTACTGGCTGCGGGAGAAGGGGTGGAGCACACCGCAGTTCATGCGGGTGATGCGCCTCGACAACGGCGTCGCCTACTTCGTCACCGGGCTCTTCGTCGTCGCCACGCTGGTCGTCGGCGCCGAGCTGCTCTTCTCCGCCCAGATCGCCGTCGCCGAGGGCGACCGCGGGCTGCTCGACCTCGCCGAGGTGCTGCAGGACCGGTACGGCGAGGTGGCGGGCACCGTCTTCCTCGTCGGCTTCTGGGCCGCTGCGATGTCGTCGCTGGTCGGCGTGTGGAACGGCGTGAGCCTGATGTTCGCCGACTTCGTCGGTCACACCCGTCGCCTCGCCGAGGACGGCCCTTCCCGTCGCGCCGGCGGCACCTGGTACAAGGCCTACGTCCTGTGGCTGACCTTCCCGCCGATGATCATGCTGTTCCTCGGCCAGCCGGTCTGGCTGATCGTCGCCTACACCGTGCTCGGCGCCTTCTTCATGCCGTTCCTCGCGATCACGCTGCTGTGGCTGCTCAACACCGACCGCACCCCGGCCGAGTGGCGCAACCGCTGGCTGTCCAACGGCCTGATGGGCCTGTGCGCCGTGTTCTTCGTGGTGCTCTGCGTCATCGACCTCCGCAGCCGCTTCTTCTCCTGAGGGGGGTGCGACCGCAGCCCCCTCCGCTCCCTGAGGTGCGAGCGGAGCGAGCAAGCCGCTCCCTGAGGGGCGAGCGCAGCGAGCCCCCCGCTCCCTGAGGTGCGAGCGGAGCGAGCCTCAAAGGGGGCGAGGTACAGACAGGCCCGCTGCCCGCTCCCTGAGGTGCGAGCGGAGCGAGCCCCCCGCTCCCTGAGGGGCGAGCGCAGCGAGCCCCCCGCTCCCTGAGGTGCGAGCGCAGCGAGCCTCGGAGGGGCGGCGCCGGGCGCGCCGGCTCCCCGCCTCCTCAGGCGCGAGCGCAGCCAGCCTCGGAGGGGCGGCGCCGGGCGCGCCGGCTCCCCGCCTCCTCAGGCGCGAGCGCAGCCAGCCTCGAAAGGGGGCGAGGTGCAGACGGGCCCACTGCCCGCTCCCTGAGGTGCGAGCGGAGCGAGCCTCGAAGGGGCGGCGCTGGGCGCGCCGGTAGCCCGGCCACCGGGTGGGTGGCCGGGTCAGCGGGCCTCAGCGGCTGAGTGGTGCTCGGCTGCGGGGGATGACGACGTAGGTGTGTCCGGTGGGGCTGGTCCAGGTGTAGCTGCCGTGGGGGTCTCGCCGGTAGGTCCAGTCGTGGTGGGTCTTGGCGTTGTGGTGGCGCCGGCACAGCGGGGCAAGGTTGGCCGGCCTGGTCTGGCCGGGTGGTCCGCCGCTGTCATCGTCGGGGCCCGGTGGGACGTAGGGGTCGATGTGGTCGAGGTCGCAGCGTCGTGAGTCTCGGCGGCAGCCGGGGAAGACGCAGTGGGCGTCGCGGAGGACGACCTGATCATGCATGAGCGGTGGCGGGTCGTGACAGTCGACGGCGGGGTCGCCGCCGAGGTCGATGGGCCGGAGTGCGATGACGGGTGCGTCGATGGCTTGTCGGGCGAGCCAGGCCCGTACGCCGTCCCCGGTGGTCGAAGAGGTTGCGTCCGTCGTCCTGGTGGTCGAGGAGTTTGCGCAGCAACCGTCTCGAGACCCCCCGGCCATCACCTCCCTGACCCGCACGCGGCCGCCGTGAGCGGCGCGGCGGCGGACCCACGCGGCGAGCTGCTGGGCGGAGACCGCGCCGCGGCTCTCCTCAACGTAGGTGCCGTGCTCAGTGTCGAGGTCAGTGGGAGTGAGGTGCACGACGAGGTCGACGTCGGCGGGTGCACCGGGGTCACGGTTGGTGGTGCGGCCCGACATCAGGTCGAGAGCGTGCTGCGGGTCGGCCAGGATCCCCACGGCGGTCGCGCGTCGGATGTCGCGGTTGCTGGTGTCGCCGAGGTCCCTGAGGTCGGCGGCGATCCGGGAGACGGTGGCGTCGAGGAGATCGGCGTCGTCGGCGTCGAGGGTCATGTTCACGTCGACCACCCCGGGGGCGCGGTGGTCGCGGCGCAGCCACACGCCGCGCCGGGTGGCGGCGGCTTCCTCGTCCGCGACGGCGCGGTCGGGGTCGGCGGTCAGCCGGGCCTCGTGGATCAGCCGGGCGGCGTCGACGGCGGCGATCTTCTGCGGGACGGCGGTGACGAGCCGGTCGGCGTGCAGCGCGGCGTCGTAGGTCAGGTCGTGGGTCTCCCGGCTGATCTGACGTGCCAGCCACACCGGCACCCGTCCCTCCTGGGTCAGCGCCCACAGCCGGGGGAGCCGGAAGGCGAGCTCGAGGGCGTCGCCGAGGAGCTGGCGGGCGTGGTCCTGGGACCGGTCGAGCGCCGCACCGAGCTCGAGCGGCGCGAGCGGGTGCACCAGCGGCGCACCCGGGCCGGCGATCGGGACAAGCGCCCTGGACTCGTCGGTGGCGAGCAGGCCCGGCTCGCCCCAGCCCGCGTAGTCAGCCACGACGCCGTCGGCATCGACCTCGGCCGGGTGGGCCAGCGCCCACTGCACCGCCATCCAGATCTGCTTCGCGCAGGCGGCGTGCTCCTCGGTGCGGGCGGTCTGGAGCTCGTCGATGATCGCTGCCCGCACGTCGACGTGTGCCGTGTCGGCGGTGTCGAGAGGCGCGGTCTTCATGACTGGAGTCTACCGCTTGGCACTGACAATCGAACAGGTGATCGACACCATGTGGACGGGCAGCGGCCCAGGGTGGTAGGCGCCTTGGTGGGTCTCGAGGCTCGTCGCTTGCGCTCCTCGCTCCTCGACCACCCAGGTCGGCGCTCTTCGCACCTCGACCACCCCAGAGCTGACGGCGCCCTCGCACCTCGACCACCCAGGGCGGCCGGCGCAGCTCGCGCACGGGATCCCGCAGAGGGCAGGGGTGGTCGAGGTGCCCGAGCCCCCGGGCGAGGGCCTCGAGACCCGCACCCGAGGACGTCGCGCTGCGCCGACTCGCGCGACCCGGTGATGCCCACCGCACCTGCCCGCTCCGGCTGGTGCGGGCAGACTAGGCCTCGGGGGCGCGGGCCTCCAGCACCCGGAACCCCTTGGCGCTGGCGAGCTTCTCCGTCGGCCAGCCCTGCTCGGCCAGCCACCGCGCGAGCGGGTCGGAGCCGAGGTTCTTGCCGACCACGAGCAGCGCCCGGCCGCCGGGCCGCAGCCGCGGGAGCCACTGCAGCAGCAGGGCGTGCAGCGCCTCCTTGCCGATGCGGATCGGGGGGTTCGACCAGATCTCGTCGAAGGTGCGGTCGGGGTCGACCGTGTCGGGCGTGCCGGCCTCGACCCGGTCGGCGACGCCGAGGGTGGCGGCGTTCTCGCGGGTGAGCAGCAGCGCGCGCTCGTTGACGTCGACCGCGGTGACCCGCACCTCCGGGACGGCGACCGCGACGGCGAGGCCGATGACGCCGTAGCCGCAGCCGAGGTCGAGCACCTCGCGCGCCTCGGTCGGCGGGCCGACCTCGCGCAGCAGCACGCCCGTGCCAGTGTCGAGCCGACCCTGGGCGAAGACGCCGGAGCCGGTGGTCAGCTCGAGCCAGTGGCCCCACACGTCGGCGCGGAGCGGCAGCCTCCGGAACGGCGCCGACGGGTCGGCGCTGTAGTAGTGCTCGGCCACCAACCTGCTCCTCCCGCGGGGACGTCGGACCGGTTCGCGTCCACAGGCCCGTCGGCGGCTCACCTTTCCACACCTCGGCCCGGCCACCTCACGGGTGTCCGTGCGGCGGCGTGCACTACCGCCATGCCCGACACCACCGACGCCCCTCCCGCCGACGACCCGCAGACCGCCCCGCTCAACGAGGTGCGGCTGCGTGGCCGCGTCTCGGTCGAGCCCGAGAGCCGCGAGCTGCCGAGCGGCGACCGCCTCGTCACCCTCCGCCTCGTCGTCGACCGTCCCCGCCGCCCCGACGACACCGGCCGGCGGGTCGACGTGATCGACGTGGCGTGCTGGACCCGCCGCACCCAGCGCACCGCGGGCCGGCTCCGACCCGGTGACGTCGTCGAGGTGGAGGGGGCGCTGCGGCGTCGCTTCTTCGCCGCGGGCGGGGCCCGGACCAGTCGCTACGAGGTCGAGGCGTCGGGCCTGACGCGCACGGCCCGGGTCTCACGGGCGCGGGCCGCCAGCTCCTCGGCGGCGGGGTAGGCGACGTGCTCGAGCACCAGGCCGTGGGGCGCGACAACGGTGACGGCGGGGTCGCGCACGGCAGCCCGCAGCACCTCCCCCGCCCACGCCACGGGCCGCCGGCCCTCCCCGACGGTGAGCAGGCAGCCGACCAGCGAGCGCACCATGCTGTGGCAGAAGGCGTCGGCCCGCACGGTGGCCTCCAGCAGGCCGTCGGCGCGGCGCGACCAGCCGAGCTCGAGCAGGCAGCGCACCGTGGTCGCGCCCTCGCGCCGCTTGCAGAACGCCGCGAAGTCGTGCTCGCCCAGGAGCAGCGTCG
Source organism: Nocardioides marmoraquaticus (assembly GCF_054777915.1). Classification (NCBI taxonomy): domain Bacteria; kingdom Bacillati; phylum Actinomycetota; class Actinomycetes; order Propionibacteriales; family Nocardioidaceae; genus Nocardioides; species Nocardioides marmoraquaticus. The sequence goes on from NZ_BAAHAA010000002.1 coordinate 21,192, forward strand.
ACGCCTCCCGTAGCGCGTCGAGGTCGAGCGGTCGCGGCCAGACCAGCACGTGCTGCCGCGCCAACGGGTCGACGGCCTCGGGGCGGTCGGCGACCCGGTAGGCGTAGCGTCGCCAGAGCGCGGAGAACCTCGCGTCGAACCCCTCCGGCGCCACCTGCACCCGGTGCACCCGCACGTCGGGATCGAGCACTCCGTCGAGCCGCCGCCGCAGGGCCTCGACACCCTGCTCGCGCCGGGTGGCGGCCGCCTCGAGACGGTCGTCGTCGAGGTCGACGTGGCAGACCTGCCCGCGGGCGTGCACGCCGGTGTCGGTGCGGCCGGCGACCGTCAGCTCGGTGCCCGAGGTCCGCAGCACGGTGTCGAGCGCCCGCTCGAGCTCGCCCTGCACCGTGCGCAGGCCGGGCTGGCGGGCCCAGCCGTGGAAGTCGGAGCCGTCGTAGGCGAGGTCGAGGCGCAGCCGCACCGCGCCAACCTATCGCCGGCGGAGGACCCGAGAACGGCTGGGGAGCAGGGCACCGCGCGGGCTACCGTCCGGCCGTGGAGCCGACCCGCCCCCTCCGCGAGCGGCTGGCCGAAGCCGACCCATCGGCCATGCGCGCCCGCGACCGGCTGCGCGTGCTGCGGGCGACCCTCGGCGTGATCGACGGTGCCGAGGCGGTGCTCCCGACCGCGCGCGGCGGCTGCGGGCCGGGGCCGCGGTGCTGCGGACCTTCCTCGAGGGGTGAGCGCGCCTGATGATGGGCGCATGACCTCTCCGTTGATCGTGGTCTGCGCGCCCGACCACGCCGACGACCTGGCGGTGCCGCTGGCCCGCTACGCCCACGAGTACGACGTCCGGTGGACGCGCAGCAGCGACGAGACGCTCGCGCTGCTGCGCGGGCTCGACGACCCCGAGCAGGTGGCGCTGCTGGTCAGCGAGCCCGACCTGCCCGACGCCCACGTGCTCCGCGCCTTCCACGACTGGCGCGCCACGTCCCGCACCGCCCGTCGCGTCGTGACCTCCCACGTCTCGGTCTTCCGCCACCGCGCGGAGCTGCTGCGGAGCGGCCTGGCTGCGGGCAAGCTCGACGCCCACGTGCTGATGCCGCGCGGCGTCCGCGATGAGGAGTTCCACGCCGTGCTGACCGAGATGCTCTCGGAGTGGGGCTCGCACCGACTGCCCACCGAGGTGGCCCCGATCCAGGTCGTCTCGGCCGGCCTCGACGCGCTCACCGTCGCGATCCGCGACTTCTGCCACCAGATGGGCATGCCGGCGGCGGTGGTCACGCCGGACAGCGAGGCGGGCCGGGCGCTGGTCGAGGCCCACCGCGCGACCGGCGCCGCGCCGGCGCTACCGCTGGTGCAGGCGCTGCAGCGCGAACCGGTGGCCGTCACCTCCGTGCAGGACGTCGCGGCGTCGGTCTACGGCGCGCCGGACCAGCTCGACGTCGACGCCGTCATCGACCTCGTGGTGGTCGGCTCCGGGCCTGCAGGCCTGGCTGCGGCGGTCTACGGCTCGTCGGAGGGCCTCTCGACGGTGGTGCTCGAGTCGGGAGCAGTGGGCGGCCAGGCCGGCACGAGCTCGATGATCCGCAACTACCTGGGCTTCCCCCGGGGCGTGTCCGGCATGCGGCTGGCCCAGCGCGCCCGCGGCCAGGCGATGCGCTTCGGCACCCGCTTCTTCACCGGCTGGTCCGTCGAGGCACTCGGCTGCGACGACACCGGCACCCACGAGGTCCGCACGCCGGGCGGCAGCGTCCGCGCCCGTGCGGTCGTGGTCGCCACCGGGGTCGCCTACCGCCGACTGGGGGTGCCGGGCGTCGAGGACCTCGTCGGCCTCGGGGTGCACTACGGCGCGGCCGTGACGGCGGCGCACGAGTGCGCCGGGCAGGACGTCTTCGTGGTCGGGGGCGGCAACTCGGCCGGCCAGGCGGCCCTGCACCTGGCGCGGTTCGCGCGCTCGGTCACGGTGCTGGTGCGCAGGCGCGGGCTCGAGGAGACGATGTCCGACTACCTCGTGCGCGAGCTGACCTGGACCCCGGCGTGCGCGTGCAGCCGTGCTCGCAGGTCGTCGACGGCGGTGGCGACGAGCGACTGCGCTGGGTCGACGTGCGCGACCTCGAGACCGGCGAGGTGCGGCGTCACGACGCCGCCGGGTTGTTCCTGCTGCTGGGGGCCGAGCCGCACTGCGAGTGGCTGCCCGACGACGTGTGCCTCGACGAGCACGGGTTCGTGCTCACCGGCCGCGACGTGCCGGCGTCGTACTGGTCGGGCGGGCTGCCGCCGGCCGCCCTGGCCACCTCGGTGCCGGGGGTCTTCGCGGCGGGCGACGTGCGCGCGGGGTCGATGAAGCGGGTCGCCGCCGCCTCGGGCGAGGGCGCGAGCGTGGTGCCGCTGGTGCACGCCCACGTGGCTGGTCTGACGGCGACCTGACGACTCCCGCGCCTCGCGGCAGGTCGAGAGACCGCTTGAGGACGCCACGAGGCCCGCCACCACGGTGTGGTGACGGGCCTCGTCGGGACGCGCTGGAGCCTCAGGCCTTGGTGTCGTCCTCGGCCTCGGCCTTCTCGGCGGCCTCGTCGGCCTTCTCCGCGGCCTCCTCCGCCTTGGCGGCGGCCTCGCGGGCCTCCTCCGCAGCCTCCTCGGCCTCAACGGCAGCCTGCTCCGCCTCGACCTCGGCCGGGGTCTCGGCCGCCGTGTCGGCAGCCGTCTCCTCGGTCGCAATCTCCTCGGTCACGCTCTCCTCGGCGGCGGGCGCCGGGGCAGCGGCCGCGGCGGGCTTGGTCGCCCGGGCGGTCGGCGCGTAGTCCTCGGTCACGAGCTCGATGACCGCCATGGGGGCGTTGTCGCCCTTGCGCGGACCGACCTTGGTGATGCGGGTGTAGCCACCCGGCCGCTCGGCGAAGCGGGGCGCGATCTCCTCGAACAGCGCGTGCACCACCGACTTGTCGCGGATGGTCTTGAGGACCTCACGACGCTGGTGCAGGCTCTCGACGGTGCCGAGTTCGGCCTTCTTGGCCTTGGTGATCAGCTTCTCCGCGACCGGGCGCAGCACGCGCGCCTTGGCCTCGGTGGTGGTGATCCGACCGTGCTCGAACAGCTGGGTCGCGAGGCCGGCCACCATCAGGCGCTGGTGGGCGGGACCGGCGCCCAGACGGGCACCCTTCTTGGGCGTGGGCATGGCTTCTCTCGATTCTCCCCGGCCGTGTCAGGTACCGGAGTAGACGGGGTGGTCGGTGCGACCGGTGATCAGTACTGCTCGTCCTCGACGTAGCTGTCGTCGTCGTCGTACGCCGCCAGGGCGGTCGCCGGGTCGAAGCCGGGCGCGCTGTCCTTGAGCGACAGGCCCATCTCGACCAGCTTGGCCTTGACCTCGTCGATCGACTTGGCGCCGAAGTTGCGGATGTCGAGGAGGTCCTGCTCCGAGCGCGAGATGAGCTCGCCCACGGTGTGGATGCCCTCGCGCTTGAGGCAGTTGTAGGAGCGGACGGTGAGGTTGAGGTCCTCGACCGGCAGCGCCAGGTCCTGAGCGAGCTGCTCGTCGACGGGCGACGGGCCGATGTCGATGCCCTCGGCCTCGGTGTTGAGCTCGCGGGCCAGGCCGAAGAGCTCCACCAGGGTCTTGCCGGCCGAGGCGATCGCGTCGCGCGGGGTGATCGACGGCTTGGTCTCGACGTCGATGACCAGCTTGTCGAAGTCGGTGCGCTGCTCGACTCGCGTGGCCTCGACCTTGTAGGTCACCTTCAGCACGGGGCTGTAGATCGAGTCGACCGGGAGGCGGCCGATCTCGTTGTCGTTGCCCTTGTTCTGCTGGGCGGAGACGTAGCCGCGGCCGCGCTCGACGATGAGCTCCATCTCGATGGAGCCCTTGTCGTTGAGGGTGGCGATGCGCAGGTCGGGGTTGTGCACCTCGACGCCGGCGGGGCACTCGATGTCGGCGGCGGTGACCTCACCGGCGCCCGACTTGCGGAGCACCATGGCGACGGGCTCGTCGTGCTCGCTCGAGACGACGAGGGCCTTGAGGTTGAGGATGATCTCGGTGGCGTCCTGCTTGACGCCCTCGATCGTGGAGAACTCGTGCAGCGCACCGTCGATCTTGATGCTGGTCACGGAGGCACCGGGGATCGAGGACAGCAGGGTGCGGCGCAGGGAGTTGCCGAGGGTGTAGCCGAAGCCGGGCTCGAGGGGCTCGATGACGAACCGCGAGCGGAACTCGCCGGCCGACTCCTCGGACAGGGTGGGGCGCTGGGCGATGAGCACTGTGTGTTTCCTTTCCGAGCCCGACCGCTATATGAGGGGCTCGAACCGCTGAGGAGCAGGCTCCTCGGAGTGGGGGTGGAGGGCGACGGCCGGGGGCCCGAGGGCCCCCGCCACGTCACTTCTTGGAGTAGTACTCGACGATGAGCTGCTCCTGGACCGGGAGCTCGATCTGCGCGCGGACGGGCAGCGAGTGGACCAGGATGCGCATGCGGGAGGGGATCGCCTCGAGCCAGGCCGGGACGATGCGCTCGCCGTGGGTCTCGCGAGCCACGATGAACGGGGTCATCTCGAGGCTCTTCTCACGCACGTCGATGATGTCGTGCGCGTCGACCTGGTACGACGGGATGTCGACCTTGAGGCCGTTGACCCGGAAGTGGCCGTGCACGACCAGCTGGCGGGCGTGGCGGCGGGTGCGGGCGAAGCCGGCGCGGTAGACGACGTTGTCCAGGCGGCACTCGAGCAGCTGGAGCAGGTTGTCGCCGGTCTTGCCGGAGCGGCGGGCAGCCTCCACGTAGTAGTTGTGGAACTGCTTCTCCATCACGCCGTAGGTGAAGCGGGCCTTCTGCTTCTCCTGCAGCTGGTTGCGGTACTCGGACTCCTTGATCCGGGTCCGGCCGTGCTGGCCGGGGGCGTACGGGCGCTTCTCGAACGCCTTGTCCTCACCGACGAGGTCGACACCGAGACGGCGCGACTTCTTCGACATGGGGCCGGTGTAACGGGCCATGGTGCAAGTCTCCTGTTCTGGTGGTCGCTGGTCAGACGCGCCGGCGCTTGGGCGGGCGGCAGCCGTTGTGCGGGGTCGGGGTGACGTCCTGGATGGTGCCGACCTCGAGGCCGATGGCACCCAGCGAACGGATCGCCGTCTCGCGGCCCGAGCCCGGGCCCTTGACGAAGACGTCGATCTTCTTCATCCCGTGGTCCATCGCACGGCGGCCCGCGGCCTCGGCGGCCATCTGGGCGGCGAACGGGGTGGACTTGCGCGAGCCCTTGAAGCCGACGGTGCCGGCAGAGGCCCACGAGATCACCGCACCGGTCGGGTCGGTGATCGTGACGATGGTGTTGTTGAACGTGCTCTTGATGTGGGCCTCGCCCTGGGCGACGTTCTTCTTCTCCTTGCGGCGCACCTTCTTGGCGCCGGCCGCGCTGCGGCTCTTGGGAGGCATGCGGTTGCTCCTTGACTAGCTGGTCAGCTACGAGTGGGGGGCCTGGTAGCCCGGTGGACTACTTGGCCTTCTTCTTGCCGGCGACGGTGCGCTTGGGACCCTTGCGCGTGCGCGCGTTGGTCTTGGTGCGCTGACCGCGCACGGGCAGGCCCATGCGGTGACGGCGGCCCTGGTAGCTGCCGATCTCGATCTTGCGGCGGATGTCGGCCTGGACCTCGCGACGGAGGTCACCCTCGATCTTGAAGTTGGCCTCGATCTCGTCGCGGAGCTTGACGAGCTCGTCGTCGCCCAGGGTGTGCACTCGCGCGTTCGGGTCGACCCCGGTCGCGGCGAGAACCTGCTGGGCGCGGGTACGGCCGATGCCGTAGATGTAGGTGAGAGCGACCTCGACGCGCTTGTCGCGCGGCAGGTCGACTCCAACGAGGCGTGCCATGGTTCTGGCGGTTCCTTCCGGTTCACGGCGGTGTCGTCGTGTCGCGTCCCAGGTCGAGGACCCGGGCTCCGGCCATCCGTTCCGGAGGTGGCTTCACCAGCCCTGGGGCCGGCTAGCGATCACGTGGTTGTCGTGTTCAGTTGTCGAGCTCGGTGGTCGAGCTCGTCGAGACCCTCAGCCCTGGCGCTGCTTGTGGCGGGGGTTCTCGCAGATCACCATGACGCGGCCGTGGCGACGGATCACCTTGCACTTGTCACAGATCGGCTTGACGCTCGGGTTGACCTTCATGTCAGCCCTTCCTGGTTGCGGCGGTTACTTGTAGCGGTAGACGATCCGACCCCGGCTGAGGTCGTACGGCGAGAGCTCCACCACCACGCGGTCCTCGGGGAGGATCCGGATGTAGTGCTGGCGCATCTTGCCGCTGATGTGGGCGAGCACCTTGTGTCCGTTGGAGAGCTCCACACGGAACATCGCGTTGGGGAGGGCCTCCACGACGGAGCCCTCCATCTCGATCACGCCTTCCTTCTTCGGCATGTCCTCCGCAATCTCTGCTCGCTGGTGTCATCGTCTGCCGTCGGCCCGGGAACCGCCCAGGTCGACCGGCTGCACCGGCGTCCTGGTGGACCTCGTGAGGCCACCTGCCCGGCACCCAAGATCCCCGGGACACGGCCCCGCCGTACGACGCCCAGGGCGTCGGGGAGAGGGTGGTCCGGGCAGCCGCGAGGCACCACGAGACAGGCCCACGTTGGGCCAAGAGTCGAGTGTAGGCGAACGGCGTGCGCAAACCCTAATCCGCGCGGGTGCACGGCCGGACCAGACCAGGGGGCCTCCGGGCCGGACGGATGGGGGCCAGCCGGGCGATCTCCGACGAGGATGGACGAACCGCACTCATCTGTCCCTGGAGGCTCTGTGTCGACGTTCCCTCGCATCGGTGAGGACTTCGGACGGTTCCGGATCACCGCCCTGCTCGGCCAGGGGGGCATGGGCGTCGTCTTCCGGGCGACCCAGCTCGGGGTCGGTCGCGACGTCGCCCTCAAGGTGGTCCCCCTCCAGCACAGCGACGACACCGGTTTCCGCCAGCGGTTCACGCGGGAGGCTGAGGTCCTCGCCTCGCTCGACAGCCCCCACATCACGCAGATCGTCGACGCGGGCGAGGTCGACGGGTGCCTCTTCCTCGCGACCCAGCTCGTGCCCGGCGGCGACCTCGGGGCGGTGCTCCGCGAGCAGGGTCCCCTCGCACCCCAGCGGGCCCTGCTGGTCGCGGCCCAGGTGGCCCGTGCGCTCGAGGACGCCCACGGCGCGGGGGTGCTGCACCGCGACGTCAAGCCCAGCAACGTCCTGGTCCGCGACCTCGGGGGTCGCGCGCACGTCTACCTGTGCGACTTCGGGGTGGCGCGGCCGCGCGACTCCGAGCTGACCACGACCGGCGTCGTCTTCGGGACCTACGGCTACCTCGCTCCGGAGTGCTGCCTCGGCGAGGGTGCGTCCGCAGCGAGCGACGTCTACTCCGTCGGCTGCTTGCTCTGGGCTATGTTGGCGGGTGAGGCCCCCTACACCGGGAGCAACTTCCACGTCGCCCGGCAGCACGTCGACGCTCCCCTGCCGACCTGGTCCGACCAGCCGGGCGCCGGCCCCGAGGGACCCGCCGTCGACCGCCTCCTGGGGCGCACGATGGCCAAGTCACCGGCCGACCGGTTCGGCTCCGCGGCGCTGCTGGCGCGTGCCCTCGAGACGGCGGCGGCCGACCTCGCGCCGCGGCCGCCGACCGATCCCGCGCCCACCCGACGCAGGGCGGGCAGCCAGGAGACCCTGGCGGTCACGCGGGTCGACCGGCCGACCCCCGCTCCGGAGCGGACGCTCCCCACGGCGCGCGTCGTGGCCACAGCCCCTCCTGGTGGCCGGTCCCGCCTGGTCGGCGCGGCGGTGGTCGCCGCGCTGCTCGTGGTCGCGGCCGGCGCCTGGGCGCTGCTCGGGCCCGGGGGCGCCGACGAGGCGGCACGGACCCGACCGACCCCGTCACCGGGAGCCGCGGCAGCGAGCTCGTCGCCACGACCGGTCACGGAGTCCGCGACGGCACCGGACGGAGCAGGAAGCACGACTGCGTCATCCGGGACCGGGAGCGAGCAGGCCGTCACCTGCTGGGACAACTCGTCGGCTCGGCCCGGGCAGTGCCCGGTGCCGACGGGCGAGGCGGGGTTGCGGTGGGTCTTCCCCTCGGTCGCCGAGAGCCAGAACTGTCGGCCCGACGGTGTGCCCCGGGCCGACAAGACCACCGTGCTGCTGTGCGAGCTCCCGGTCGCCGGTGGTGTCGCCAACGTGACCTACAGCGAGTACACCGACTGGGCCGAGATGGCGGCCCACTACCGGGAGGTCAACGGCGGGCGCCCGCCGACGACCCGCGACGACCTCAGCGTCTACCCGGTCGTGCCATGGCGCGACAAGCCCGGCCTGTTCCGGGCCTCCGTGCACCACGCCGCCCCGTTCCGCTTCGCGGTGACCGCCTACGGTCCGACGCCCCGGATCGCCGCGGAGGCGATGGCCGAGGTCCGCACCCGCGCTCGCACGGCCTTCGGCGGGTGAAGGGGCCGGGCCGTCAGCGGGCGTAGCGCGTCACGAAGTTGCCGAGGATCGTCATCGGGTGCTCGACGGTGACGCTGCGGCTCCAGGCCTTGAGCGACTCGGCCTCGCCGGGCGGGAAGTAGCCGGCGTTCTTGTAGACCTCGATGCGGGTGCACACGCCGGTGGTGTCGAGCTCGGGGTGGAACTGGGTGGCGTAGGCGTTCTGCCCCACCCGGAACGCCTGCACCGGGCACGCCTCGGAGGTCGCCAGCACGACGGCACCGGGCGGCAGCGTGCGGACCGCCTCCTTGTGACCGCCGTACGCCGCGAAGTCGCGCGGCAGCCCGGCGAGCAGCGGGTCGGCGAGCCCCTCCTCGGTCAGCGTCACCGACATCGGGCCGACCGGCTCGGGGTGCTCGCGGTCGAGCGTGCCGCCCTGGTGCCGCCCGAGCATGCCCACGCCGTAGCAGCAGCCGAGGAACGGGAAGTCACGTGCGACCACCTCGTCGAGCAGCGTCGAGAGCTGGCCCTCTGCGCGCCGCTGCTCGGGTGACTTGGCGTCGTCGGGGTCACCGGCGTTCCAGGGGCCGCCGCCGAGCACGACGCCCGACCAGCCGTCGAGCTCGACCTCGGGGAGGTCGTCGGCGTGGACGTTGACGGGCCGCAGGTCGCGCTCGCCCAGACCGGTGAACCGGAAGAACGTGTCGAGCTCGTCGTCCGCCGCCTCGCGCTCCGCCCGGATCGAGACCAGCAGGAAGGGGCGCACGTGCTCAGTCGCCCCCGTAGGGCACGCCGAGCGCCTCGAGCCGCGACCGTCCGCCGTCGAGCGCGGTCAGGACCCAGGTGCCGTCGGGGGTGACGGTCATCGTGTGCTCGTAGTGCGCGGCGTGGCTGCCGTCGGCGCTGAGCACGGTCCACTCGTCGTCGTCGAGCACGGGCCGCGGGCTGCCGAGGGTGACCATCGGCTCGATCGCGAGGGCCAGCCCGCGCTCGATCCGCGGGCCGCGACCCGCACGACCGGCGTTGGGGACGTCGGGCGGCTGGTGCATCTCGGTGCCGATCCCGTGCCCGGTGAAGTCCTGCAGGATCCCCCAGCTGCCACCGGACGGATGCGGTTGCGAGCGCACGTGCTGCTCGACGGCGTGGGAGATGTCGCCGACCCGGCCGCCCAGGCGGGCGGCGGCGATGCCGGCCCACAGCGACTCCTCGGTGACCCGCATCAGCTCGCGCACCTCCGGGGCGACCTCCCCCACCGCGATGGTGGTGGCCGCGTCGCCGTGCCAGCCGTCGACGATCGCGCCGCAGTCGATGGACACCACGTCGCCGTCGACGAGAGCGCGGTCACCGGGGATGCCGTGCACGACGGCGTCGTTGACCGACGCGCAGATCGAGGCCGGGAACGGCGGCTCGCCGTAGCCGAGGAACGACGGCGTGCCGCCGTGGTCGCGGATGTGCTGCTCGGCCAGGGTGTCCAGCTGGCGCAGCGTCACGCCGGCACGCACCGCGTCGCGCACGACCTCGAGGGTCCGCCCCACGAGCAGACCGGCACGCCGCATCAGCGCGATCTGCTCGGGGGTCTTGACCTGGATCCCCCGGTCACGCCAGCCCACGGGTGCGCTCAGCTCTGGGAGATGCCCTCGAGGGCGGCGAAGATGCGCGCGGTGACGTCGTCGACCTCGCCCATGCCGTCGACCTCGAGCAGCACCCCGCGCTCGCGGTAGACGTCGATGAGCGGCGCGGTCTGCTCGGCGTAGACCTCCTGGCGCCGCCGGATGACGTCCTCGGTGTCGTCGGAGCGCCCGTCGCTCTGCGCGCGGGCGAGCAGCCGGATCACCAGCTCCTCGTCGTCGACGGTGAGCACCACGGCGGCGTCGAGCGTGTGCCCGGTGTGCTGGATCATCCCGTCGAGCTCCTGGACCTGGGCGAGCGTGCGCGGGTAGCCGTCGAGCAGGAAGCCGGGCTCCGCGTCGGGCTCGTCGATGCGGTCGCGCACCATGAGGTTCGTGACCTCGTCGGGCACGTACTCGCCGGCGTCCATGTACTCCTGCGCCTTCTTGCCGAGCTCGGTGCCCTGGCCGACGTTGGCGCGGAAGATGTCGCCGGTGGAGATGGCCGGGATGCCGAAGCGCGCGGCCACCCGCTGGGCCTGGGTGCCCTTCCCGGCACCCGGCGGGCCCATGAAGATCAGTCGCATTACCGCAGGAATCCTTCGTAGTTGCGCTGCTGGAGCTGGCTCTCGATCTGCTTCACGGTGTCGAGCGCGACACCGACCATGATGAGCAGCGAGGTGCCACCGAACGGGAAGTTCTGGTTGGCGTTGACCAGGATGAGCGCGACCAGCGGGATGAGCGAGATCAGGCCCAGGTAGAGGGCGCCCGGGAAGGTGATCCGGGACAGCACGTAGGAGAGGTAGTCCTCCGTGGGCTTCCCCGCCCGGATCCCGGGGATGAAGCCGCCGTACTTCTTCATGTTGTCGGCGACCTCTTGGGGGTTGAAGTTGATCGCGACGTAGAAGTACGTGAAGAAGATGATCAGCAGGAAGTAGGCGATCATGTAGAGCGGGTGGTCGCCGCGCACGAAGTACGTCGCGATCCATCGCACCCACGCCGACTGGTTCTCGGCGTTCTCGTTGAACTGCACCGCCATCGTCGGCAGGTAGAGCAGCGACGAGGCGAAGATGACCGGGATGATGCCGGCCTGGTTGACTTTGAGCGGCACGTAGGTCGAGGAGCCGCCGAACATCTTGCGACCGACCATGCGGCGGGCGTACTGCACCGGGATCCGGCGCTGTGCCTGCTCGATGAAGACGACCGCCGCCATGACGACGAGGCCGATGAGGATCACGGTGCCGAAGACGTAGGGACCGCGCGCCGTCTGGATCGCCCACAGCGACGAGGGGAAGGTCGCGATGACCTGGGTGAGGATCAGGATCGACATGCCGTTGCCGATCCCCTTCTCGGTGATCAGCTCGCCGAACCACATGATGATCGCCGTGCCGGCGGTCATCGTGACGACCATGATCACGGCCGTCCAGATGCTGTCGTTGACCACGAGCTGCTCGGGGCAGTTGGGGAGCAGGTTGCCGGCCCGGGCCAGTGCCACGATGCCGGTCGCCTGCAGCACGGCGAGGGCCAGCGTCAGGTAGCGGGTGTACTGCGTGATCTTCGCCTGGCCGGCCTGGCCCTCCTTCTTCAGCGCCTCGAGCCGCGGGATGACCACGACGAGCAGCTGCAGGATGATGCTGGCGGTGATGTAGGGCATGACGCCGAGCGCGAAGATGGTCAGCTGGAGCAGCGCGCCGCCGGAGAACAGGTTGATCAACCCGTAGACGCTGCCGTCCTGGATCGAGTTGAAGCAGGCCTGCACGTTGCCGACGTCGACGCCGGGCGCCGGGACCTGCGAGCCCAGCCGGAAGACGGCCACGACGAACAGCACGAACAGCAGCTTCTTGCGCAGGTCCGGCGTGCGGAACGCGTTGACGAATGCGCCTAGCAACGTGGCCCTCTCAAGTCAGGACAGGCCCCGAGACGGGGACCAGGTCGAAGATCCGTGGAAGCCTAACAGGGCAGGTGACCCGGGCTCGGGTGAGCCTGCTGGGTCGACCTGCCCTGTTGAGCGGTGGTGCTGGGGCTGCTCAGGCCTCGGTGGCCGAGCCGCCGGCGGCCGCGATCTTGTCCTTCGCCGAGGCGGAGAACTTCTCGGCGGTCACCTGGACCGCCACCGAGATCTCGCCCTCGCCGAGGACCTTGACCGGCTGGCCCTTGCGGACCGCGCCACGCTCGACGAGCGCGGCCGTGGTGACCTCGCCGCCCTCGGGGAACAGCGCCGCGATGCGGTCGAGGTTGACGACCTGGTACTGCACCTTGAAGGGGTTCTTGAAGCCCTTGAGCTTCGGCAGGCGCATGTGGATCGGCATCTGGCCGCCCTCGAACGCCGCGGGGACCTGGTAGCGGGCCTTGGTGCCCTTGGTGCCGCGACCGGCGGTCTTGCCCTTCGACGCCTCACCGCGACCCACGCGGGTCTTGGCGGTCTTGGCGCCCGGAGCCGGACGCAGGTGGTGGACCTTGAGCGTCATCTCAGACCTCGCCCTCTACTTCGGTGACCGTCACGAGGTGACGGACGGTGTGGACCATGCCGCGGAACTCGGGCCGGTCCTCCTTGACGACCACGTCACCGATCCGCTTGAGACCCAGCGACCGCAGGGTCTCGCGCTGGTTCTGCTTGCAGCCGATGCTGGACTTCTTCTGCTCGACCTTGAGGTGCGCCATCAGGAGGCCACCTCCTGGCTCACGCCCTCGGGCACCTCGGCCCGGGCCTTGAGCAGCGCCGCCGGGGCGACGTCCTCCACGGGCAGGCCGCGGCGGGACGCGACGGCCTCCGGCTCCTCGAGGGAGCGCAGCGCCTCGACGGTCGCGTGGACGATGTTGATCTGGTTGGACGAGCCGAGCGACTTGCTCAGCACGTCGTGGATGCCGGCGCACTCGAGCACCGCACGCACCGGACCACCGGCGATGACACCGGTACCGGGCGAGGCGGGACGCAGCAGGACGACGCCCGCGGCCTTCTCGCCCTGCACGGGGTGCGGGATGGTGCCCTGGATGCGGGGCACGCGGAAGAAGTGCTTCTTGGCCTCCTCCACACCCTTCTGGATGGCGGCCGGCACCTCCTTCGCCTTGCCGTAGCCGACGCCGACCAGGCCGTCACCGTCGCCGACGATCACCAGGGCGGTGAAGCTGAAGCGACGACCACCCTTGACGACCTTGGCGACGCGGTTGATGGCCACGACGCGCTCGATGTACTGGCTCTTGTCGGCACCGTCGCCTCGGCGACCGTCCCGACCGCCACGGCGCTCTCCACCGGCGCGCTGACCGCGCTGGGGTCCGCTCATGAGTCTCTACCTCTTCGTTTCTGGGGTCGGTGCGATCAGAAGGTCAGGCCGCCCTGGCGGGCACCGTCGGCGACGGCCGCGACGCGACCGTGGTACTTGTTGCCGGCGCGGTCGAAGACCACGCCCTGCACGCCGGCGGAGGTGGCGCGCTCGGCCACCAGCTCGCCGACCCGACGGGCCTTGGCGGTCTTGTCGCCCTCGAGCGAGCGCAGGTCGGCTTCCATGGAGGACGCCGAGGCCAGGGTGCGCCCGACCAGGTCGTCGACGACCTGGACGGTGATGTGGCGCGAGGACCGGGTCACGACGAGACGAGGACGCTCGGCGGTGCCGCTGATCTTCTTGCGACCACGGATCTGACGACGCGAGCGCGACGCCTGACGGGCCGCGGTGTGCTTGCCTGCACGCAGCGAGATGGCCATGACTTACTTTCCTGCCTTTCCGACCTTGCGGCGGATCTGCTCGCCGGCGTACCGCACGCCCTTGCCCTTGTAGGGCTCGGGCTTGCGCAGCTTGCGGATGTTGGCGGCGACCTCGCCGACGAGCTGCTTGTCGATGCCCTGCACGCCGAAGCGCGTGGGCGCCTCGACGGCGAAGGTGATGCCGTCGGGGGCGTTGACGGTGATGGGGTGGGAGTAGCCGAGCTGGAACTCCAGCTGCGTCGGGCCCTTGGCCAGCACGCGGTAGCCGACGCCCACGATCTCGAGCTTCTTCTCGTAGCCGTCGGTCACGCCGACGACCATGTTGTTGATCAGGGAGCGGGTGAGCCCGTGCAGGGCCCGGTTCTCCCGGTGGTCGTCGGGGCGCCTGACCTCGAGCGCACCGTCGACCTGCTCGACGGTGATGGGGCTGGCGACCTCGTGGCTCAGGGTGCCCTTGGGGCCCTTGACCGTGACGGTCCCGGCCTGGAGCTGGACGTCCACGCCCGCCGGGACGGGGACGGGGAGCTTGCCGATGCGCGACATGTGCTTCTACCTCTGCTTTCCGGTCCTCGTCACCAGACGTAGGCGAGGACTTCGCCGCCGACGCCCTTGCTGTTGGCCTGACGGTCCGTCAGCAGGCCCTGGCTCGTGGAGATGATGGCCACGCCGAGGCCGCCGAGGACCTTCGGCAGGCCGGTGTGCTTGGCGTAGACACGCAGACCGGGCTTGCTGATGCGGCGCACGCCGGCCAGCGAGCGCTCCCGGTTGCGGCCGTACTTGAGGGTGATCTCGAGGGTCTTGCCCACGACGCCCTCACGGTCGGTCACCTCGAAGCCGGCGATGTAGCCCTCCTGCTGGAGGAGCTCGGCCACACCCTGCTTGAGCTTGGAGTACGGCATCGTCACGGAGTCGTGGTAGGCCTGGTTGGCGTTGCGCAGACGGGTCAGCATGTCTGCGATCGGGTCAGTCATCGTCATGGTGGTGGTGTTCCTTCTCGTCGGGGTTTCCGCCGGGCGGACCTTCGACGTCGTGGTCCTGGGAGAACAGGTGCCGGAGGGGTGCTGTTACCAGCTCGACTTGGTCACGCCGGGCAGCTCACCGCGGTGCGCCATCTCGCGCAGGCAGATCCGGCACAGGCCGAACTTGCGGTAGACGGCCTTGGGGCGGCCGCAGCGCTGGCAACGGGTGTAGCCGCGCACCGCGAACTTGGGCTTGCGGGCGGCCTTGACCTTGAGTCCGGTCTTCGCCATGTCAGTTCCCTTCCTTGAACGGGAAGCCGAGCAGCTTCAGCAGCGCGCGGCCCTCGTCGTCGTTGGTCGCCGAGGTGACCACGGTGATGTCCATGCCGCGCGAGCGGTCGATCTTGTCCTGGTCGATCTCGTGGAACATGACCTGCTCGGTGAGACCGAAGGTGTAGTTGCCGCGACCGTCGAAATGGCGGTCGGACAGGCCGCGGAAGTCGCGGATGCGGGGCAGCGCGAGCGCCAGGAGGCGGTCGAGGAACTCCCACATCCGGTCGCCGCGCAGCGTGACGTGCGCGCCGATCGGCATGCCCTCGCGCAGCTTGAACTGCGCGATGGACTTGCGGGCCTTGGTCACCTGCGGCTTCTGGCCGGTGATCGCGGTGAGGTCGCGCACGGCGCCCTCGATCAGCTTGGAGTCGCGAGCGGCCTCGCCCACGCCCATGTTGACCACGATCTTCGTCAGGCCGGGCACCTGCATCACGTTGGCGTGCTGGAACTGCTCGCGCAGCGCCGGCAG
Organism: Nocardioides marmoraquaticus; assembly: GCF_054777915.1. Classification (NCBI taxonomy): domain Bacteria; kingdom Bacillati; phylum Actinomycetota; class Actinomycetes; order Propionibacteriales; family Nocardioidaceae; genus Nocardioides; species Nocardioides marmoraquaticus. The sequence continues at coordinate 36,654 of NZ_BAAHAA010000002.1, forward strand.
GACCTCCTCGCGGTACTTCGTCTTCATCCGCGGGGTGGTGCGGGCCGAGATCTCGGGCTCGGTGGCCGTCTCGGTGGTGGTGTCAGTCATCCTCAGACCTCGTCTCCGGACTTGCGGGAGATGCGGACGCTGCGCTGGACGGCGTACGTCGAGCCGTCGGAGCGCCGCTTCTCGGCGTCCACGCGCTTCGAGCCGAGGCGGGTGACCCCGTCACCCTCGACCAGCATCACGTTGGACACGTGGATGGGGGCCTCGGCGGTCACGATGCCGCCGGTCGACCCGCCACCCTGGTTGAGCACCTTGGTGTGCTTCTTGACGCGGTTGACGCCCTCGACCACGACGCGCTGCTCGTGGCGCAGCACCTCGATGACCTTGCCCTCGGCGCCCTTGTCCTTGCCGGCGATCACCTTGACGGTGTCGCCCTTCTTGATCTTCACGCTCATGTTCAGAGCACCTCCGGCGCCAGCGAGACGATCCTCATGAAGCGCTTCTCGCGCAGCTCGCGGCCGACGGGGCCGAAGATGCGCGTGCCGCGCGGCTCGCCGTCGTTCTTGAGGATCACCGCGGCGTTCTCGTCGAAACGGATGTAGGACCCGTCGGGACGACGGCGCTCCTTGGCGGTGCGCACGACGACCGCCTTGACGACGTCGCCCTTCTTGACGTTGCCGCCCGGGATCGCGTCCTTGACGGTGGCGACGATGGTGTCGCCGATGCCGGCGTAGCGCCGACCCGAACCGCCGAGCACGCGGATGCACAAGATCTCCTTGGCACCGGTGTTGTCGGCGACCTTGAGTCGCGACTCCTGCTGGATCATGGCTTCTTCTGTCTCCTTGTCGCCCCGGTTCTCCGCCCGGTCGGGCGGAGCCTTGGGGAACTCGTCTGGGGTCGGGCCCGGTCACCCGGGCCCGAGGTCACTTCGCCTTCTCGAGGATCTCGACCACGCGCCAGCGCTTGGTCGCGCTGAGCGGGCGGGTCTCCATGATCAGCACCCGGTCACCGGTGCCGCAGGAGTTGGCCTCGTCGTGGGCCTTCAGCTTCACCGAGCGGCGCAGGACCTTGCCGTAGAGCGCGTGCTTGACGCGGTCCTCGACCGAGACCACCACGGTCTTGTCCATCTTGTCGCTGACCACGAGGCCCTCGCGGACCTTGCGTGCCGTGCGCTCGGCGGGAGCGGCTGCGTCGTTGCTCATGCAGCACCGTCCTTCTCAGTCGCAGTCTCGGGGGTGGAACGGATGCCGAGCTCGCGCTCGCGCACCACGGTGTAGATGCGGGCGATGTCCTTCTTGACCGCGCGCAGGCGGCCGTGGCTCTCCAGCTGCCCGGTGGCGGCCTGGAACCGGAGGTTGAACAGCTCCTCCTTGGCCTCGCGCAGCTTCACCTCGAGGTCGACGGCGTTCAGCTCGTCGAGGTCGTGGGCGGTCGCCATCAGAACTCACCTGCTTCCCGGGTGATGAACCGGCACTTCATGGGCAGCTTGTGGATCGCGCGGCGCATCGCCTCGCGGGCCACGTCCTCCGGGACACCGGAGAGCTCGAACATCACGCGTCCGGGCTTGACGTTGGCGACCCACCACTCGGGCGAGCCCTTGCCGGAACCCATGCGGGTCTCGGCGGGCTTCTTGGTCAGCGGGCGGTCGGGGTAGATGTTGATCCACACCTTGCCGCCACGCTTGATGTGACGGGTCATGGCGATACGGGCCGACTCGATCTGCCGGTTGGTCACGTAGTGACCCTCGATCGCCTGGATGCCGAAGTCGCCGAAGGCGAGGCGGGTGCCGCCCTTGGCGGCGCCACCACGCTTGGGGTGGTGCTGCTTGCGGTGCTTGACCCTGCGGGGCATCAGCATGGGCTCAGCCCTCCTGAGTGGTGCTCGGGGCCGAGGCCGCGGCCTCGGCCGGCGCAGCGCCCTCGGCCGTGGGGGCCTCGGTGCGGTCGCTGCGCGACGGACGCTCCCCACGGGAGCCACGGGTGGGACGGTCGCCCCGACCACCGCGACCACGGCCGGGGGCACCGGCACGGGCGGCGGCCTGGGCCTCGCGCTCGGCACGGGTGCCGGCGACCTCGCCCTTGTAGATCCAGACCTTCACGCCGATGCGACCGAAGGTGGTCTTGGCCTCGTAGAAGCCGTAGTCGATGTCGGCGCGCAGCGTGTGCAGGGGCACGCGGCCCTCGCGGTAGAACTCCGAGCGGGACATCTCGGCGCCGTTGAGGCGGCCCGAGCACTGGATCCGGATGCCCTTGGCGCCCGAGCGCGACGCGGTCTGCATCGCCTTCTTCATCGCACGTCGGAACTGCACGCGGCCCGCGAGCTGCTCGGCCACGCCCTGCGCGACGAGCTGGGCGTCGACCTCGGGGCTCTTGACCTCGAGGATGTTGAGCTGGACCTGCTTGCCGGTGAGCTTCTCGAGCTCGCCGCGCAGACGGTCGGCCTCGGCGCCGCGGCGACCGATGACGATGCCCGGACGCGCGGTGTGGATGTCGACGCGGACCCGGTCACGGGTGCGCTCGATCTCGACCTTGGCGATGCCGGCGCGCTCCATGCCCTTGGACAGCAGGCGACGGATGGCGACGTCCTCGCCGACGTAGCTCTTGTAGAGCTTGTCGGCGTACCACCGGCTCTTGTGGTCGGTGGAGACGCCCAGACGGAACCCGTTCGGGTTGATCTTCTGACCCATCAGGCCTTCTGTCCCTTCGTGCTGGTCTCGTCACGCGGCTCGACGACAAGCGTGATGTGGCTGGTGCGCTTGTTGATCCGGGTGGCCCGGCCCTGCGCCCGCGGACGCCACCGCTTCATCGTCGGGCCCTCGTCGACCATGGCCCGGCTGACGACCAGCTGGCCGCGGTCGAGGTCCTCGGTCGTCTCGGCGTTGGCCACGGCGCTCTCGAGCACCTTGTAGACGGTCTCGCTGGCGGCCTGCGGCGCGAACTGCAGCAGCGCCAGCGCGTCGTCGACGGGCAGGCCACGGACGAGGTCGACCACGCGACGGGCCTTCAGCGGGGTGATCCGCACGAAGCGGGCACTCGCGAACGCGCCCGGACGGTCGCCGAGCAGCGAGTCGCGGCGGGCGCTGGTGCGCCTACGCTCTCCTACGCTCATGTTCTGACTTCTCTCCTCGGTGCGCGCCGCGTCAGCGGCGACGGCTCTTCCGGTCGTCCTTGACGTGGCCGCGGTAGGTGCGGGTGGGGGCGAACTCGCCCAGCTTGTGACCCACCATCGCGTCGGTGACGAACACCGGCACGTGCTTGCGGCCGTCGTGCACGGCCAAGGTGTGGCCGATCATCGACGGGAGGATCATCGAGCGGCGCGACCACGTCTTGATGACGTTGTGGGTGCCGGCCTCGTTCTGCGCGTCCACCTTCTTCTCGAGGTGGCCGTCGACGAACGGGCCCTTCTTGAGGCTGCGAGGCATCTACCTATCTCCTGCTCAACGCTTCTTGCCGGTGCGGCGACGACGGACGATGAGGGCGTCGGAGGCCTTGCGCCTGCGCGTGCGACCCTCGGGCTTGCCCCACGGGCTGACCGGGTGGCGACCACCGGAGGTCTTGCCCTCGCCACCGCCGTGCGGGTGGTCGACGGGGTTCATGACGACACCGCGGACGGTCGGGCGCTTGCCCTTCCACCGCATGCGGCCGGCCTTGCCCCAGTTGATGTTGGACTGCTCGGCGTTGCCGACCGCGCCGACGGTGGCGCGGCAGCGCACGTCGACGTAGCGCATCTCGCCGGAGGGCAGTCGCAGCTGAGCCCGCGAGCCCTCCTTGGCGACGAGCTGGGCGGAGTTGCCGGCCGAGCGGGCGATCTTGGCGCCGCCGCCGGGCCGCAGCTCCACGCAGTGCACCGTCGTGCCGACGGGGATGTTGCGCAGCGGCAGGTTGTTGCCGGGCTTGATGTCGGCGGTCGGGCCGGACTCCAGCGCGGTGCCCTGCACGACGCCCACCGGCGCGATGACGTAGCGCTTCTCGCCGTCGGCGTAGTGCAGCAGCGCCAGGCGAGCGGTGCGGTTGGGGTCGTACTCGATGTGCGCGACCTTGGCCGGCACGCCGTCCTTGTCGTAGCGACGGAAGTCGACGACGCGGTAGGCGCGCTTGTGACCGCCGCCCTGGTGCCGGGTGGTGATGCGGCCCTGGTTGTTGCGGCCACCCTTCTTGGGCAGCGGCTTGACCAGCGACTTCTCCGGCGTGGAGCGGGTCACCTCGACGAAGTCGGCGACCGACGAGCCCCGGCGGCCCGGGGTGGTCGGCTTGTACTTGCGGATAGCCATCTCTTCAGTCCTCTGCTACGGCGCGGTCAGGAGACCGGGCCGAAGATGTCGATGCGGTCGCCCTCGCGGAGGCTGACGATCGCGCGCTTGGTGTCCTTGCGCTTGCCCAGGCCCACCCGCGTGCGGCGGGTCTTGCCCGGCCGGTTGAGGGTGTTCACCGCGGTGACCTTGACGCCGAAGATCTTCTCGACCGCGACCTTGATCTCGGTCTTGTTCGCGTCGGGGCGCACCAGGAAGGTGTACTTGTTCGCGTCGAGCAGGCCGTAGCTCTTCTCGCTCACGACCGGCGCGATCAGGACGTCGCGGGGGTCCTTGTGCAGGGTGCTCACTTGGCGTCCTCCTTGGTGGTGCCGCCGACGAACGCGTCGTAGGCGCCCTTGGTAAAGACCACGTCGTCGGAGACCAGCACGTCGTAGGTGTTGAGCTGGTCGACGGCGAGCAGGTGGACCGAGCCCACGTTGCGCAGCGACAGCCAGGTCAGGGTGTCGTCACGCTCGAGCACCACCAGCTGGCGGCGGCGGCCCGAGAGCTCGCGCAGCGCCACGACGGCGGACTTCGTCGAGGGGACGTCACCGGTGACCAGCGAGTCGACGACGTGGATGCGGCCCGCGCGGGCGCGGTCGCTCAGCGCGCCACGCAGGGCGGCGGCCTTCATCTTCTTGGGGGTGCGCTGGTCGTAGCTGCGCGGCTGCGGGCCGTGCACGGTGCCACCACCGGCGAACTGCGGCGCACGGGTCGAGCCCTGACGGGCGCGACCGGTGCCCTTCTGGCGGTAGGGCTTCTTGCCACCGCCGCGGACGTTGCCGCGGGTCTTGGTGGCGTGGGTGCCCTGACGCGCCGCGGCCTGCTGGGCCACCACGACCTGGTGGATCAGCGGGACGTTGGTCGGGGCGTCGAAGATCTCGGCGGGGAGATCGACGTCGACGGTGCTGGCGCTCATGCTCCGGCCTCCTCGATCTGCTTCACGGCCGAGCGGACGACCACGAGGCCGCCCTTGGGGCCGGGGACGGCGCCCTTGAGCAGCAGCAGGCCCTTGTCGGCGTCGACCGCGTGGACGGTGACGTTCTGGGTGGTGACGGTGTCGGTGCCCATCCGGCCCGACATCCGGGTGCCGCGGAACACGCGGCCCGGGGTCGCGCAGGCGCCGATCGAACCGGGCTTGCGGTGGTTGCGGTGCGCACCGTGCGAGGCGCCCACGCCGGCGAAGCCGTGGCGCTTCATGGTGCCGGCGAAGCCCTTGCCCTTGCTGGTGCCGGTGACGTCGACCTGCTGGCCGACCTCGAACACCTCGGGGCTGAGCTCCTGGCCGACCTCGTAGGTGGCGGCGTCGGAGGTGCGGATCTCCACGACGTGGCGACGCGGGGTGACCCCGGCCTTCGTGAAGTGGCCCGCCTGCGGCTTGGTGACCTTGCGGCCGTCGATCTCGCCGAAGCCGACCTGGATGGCCTGGTAGCCGTCCTTGTCACCGGTGCGGACCTGGGTCACGACGTTGGTGCCCGCCGCGACGACCGTGAGGGGGACCAGCCGGTTGTTCTCGTCCCACGCCTGGGTCATGCCCACCTTGGTGCCGAGGAGGCCCTTGATGTTGCGTTCCGTGCTCATGTGCCTGTCGTCCCTCTCCGGCCTCAGAGCTTGATCTCGATGTCGACACCGGCCGGGAGGTCGAGCCGCATGAGCGAGTCGACGGTCTTCGGCGTCGGGTCGATGATGTCGATGAGGCGCTTGTGCGTGCGCATCTCGAAGTGCTCGCGGGAGTCCTTGTACTTGTGCGGCGAGCGGATGACGCAGTAGACGTTCTTCTCCGTCGGCAGCGGGACGGGGCCGGCCACCTGGGCGCCGGTCCGGGTCACGGTGTCGACGATCTTCCGCGCCGAGGTGTCGATCACCTCGTGGTCATAGGCCTTGAGCCTGATGCGGATCTTCTGTCCCGCCATCAAACAACGTCCTTCGCTTCTCGATCGCTTGGTCTGGCGCACCCCGGCTCGGCGAGCCCGGCGCGGCGTTGCGTCTGCTTCGTCCGACCCCCGAGGTCGGGCGTGTCGCGATGTCCAGGGGACGTGCGGCAGTGCCGTGGTCGTGGGTGTCGGTCTGGCGCAGGGTCCGGGCCTGGCCCGGACCGACGAGGGTCTCCTGGTGCGGCACGGACACGGAGTGCGCCCCGCCCCGTGGAAGGGGGCGGGCCCAGGAGAGCCTGTTCTGCAGTCAATGTCCGCACCCCGGCGACCCCGCCGGAGCAACCGGACCATCTTGTCAGACGCCCCGTGGCCCTGCAAATCCGCGGGCGACTGCTCCCGTGCCTGGCAGGATTGGCCCCGGCGAGCCGGGGCCGGCGCGTCGGACCAGCACCGCGCGTTGCACCCGGGGGACGACCATGAGCGAGCAGCCCGACGCAGGCTACCCACCGCCCGGACCCACGGGTGCTCCCCCGCCGCCGGGCCCGTCACCGACCTCGCCGCCGGGCCCGTCGTACGGCGCCCCGCCCCCGCCGCCCGGCTACGGCGCCGCGCCGCCGTCGTACGGCGCCCCGCCCCCGGGCCGCGGCTACGCACACCCCGGTCGGCCCGGGCCGTGGCGACCCCCGATCGCGCAGCCCGGCGTGGTCCCGCTGCGCCAGCTGACGCTCGGTGACCTGTTCGGGGGCGCCCTGCAGACGATCCGCCGCAACCCGCGCACCACGATCGCCCTCGCGCTCGCCGTGAGCGCGGCCTTCATGGCACTGCCGGTGCTCGGCTCGCTGCTCTGGGGCGTGCTCGACCTCGGCGGTACCTCCGACGCGCTGCTGGAGGGCGGCGGCGGGCCGCTGTTCACCTTCGCCAGCTATAGCGGCGTGCTGTTCAACCTGCTCGCCAGCCTGGTGATCACCGGGCTGATGACGCGGGTCGTCGCGTCCGCCGTCGTCGGTCGCCCCATGCGCGCCGGCGAGGCGTGGGCGCGCACGCGCGGTCGGCTGCCGGCGCTGCTCGGGCTGGTGCTCGTGTCCCTGCTCCTCACGGTGTTCGTGGTGGGTGGTTTCGCGGTGGTGGGCGTTCTCCTGGCGCTGGCGGCCGGCGGGGGCGAGGTCGCCGCCCTGGTCGGCGGTGTCGGTCTCGGCCTGGTGGGCCTGCTGCCGCTGGTGCTCGTCTACACCCGCTACCTGCTGCTCGCGACGCCGGCGCTGGTGCTCGAGGACCTCGGCGTCGGCGCGGCGCTGCGACGGGCGGGGCAGCTGAGCCGGGGCCAGTTCTGGCGGCTGCTCGGCATCTCGGTGCTGGGCCAGCTCGCCGCCGGTGTCGTGGCGCAGGTCGTCGCCGTGCCGCTCGCCGTCGGCGGCGGGGTCGCGATGGTCTTCGTGGAGAGCAGCTGGGGCCCGGCGGTGTTCCTGCTGTCGCAGAACGTCTCGACCCTGCTGACGACGGCGATCGTCGGCCCGTTCGTCGCCGGCGTGACGACGCTGCAGTACGTCGACCAGCGCTTCCGCAAGGAGGGCCTCGACCTCGCCCTGCTCGAGGGTGCCCTCGGCGACCGGCAGGGGTGACCCTGATCGTCGCCCCGCTCCTGCCCGCGCTCGACGACGTCGACCCCGACCGCGCCCGCGAGCTGCTCCTGCGCGAGCTGTCGCGGTCGCGCTACCAGGAGTCGCTGGTGGAGCGGTTCCAGCGGTGGCTCACCGACCTGCTCGACTCCCTCGGCGAGGCGACCTCGGGCAGCGGCGTCCTCGGCGTGGTGGCCGCCCTGGTCGTCGTGGTCGTGCTCGTCGCGCTGCTCGGCCTCGCGCTGAGCCGGCTGCGGCGCGACGGCGGACGCGAGCGGGCGGTGGCCGCCGTGTTCGAGCAGCGTCGCCGCAGTGCCGAGCAGCACCGCCGCGACGCCGAGGCCGCGCTCGCGGCCGGTCGCCACGACGAGGCGGTGCTCGAGGCGGTGCGGGCCCTGACCGCGGGTCTCGTGGAGCGCGACCTGCTGCGCGACGCCGTCGGGCTCACCGTGCTCGAGACGACCGCGGTGGCGGCGTCGCGGTTCCCGTCGCACGCCGACGACCTGCAGCGGCTGCGCGTGGCCTTCGAGGAGACCCGGTACGGCGACCGACGCGCCGACGCCGTCGTCGCCACCGACGCACTGCGCGTGGAGGAGCTCGTACGCCGCTCCGCCCCGGCCCGGGCGGCCAGCGGCGAGGCACTGCCTGCGGTCCCGTCGTGAGCACGACCACGGCGCCGGCGACGACCGGTCGATGCCGCCGGCTGGTGGTGGGTCTCGCCGTCGCGCTGGGTGCCGGCGTGCTCGTGCTCGTCTCGCTGGGCCAGGACGGCCGCACCGACCTCCCCCTCGACCCGCGCAACCCGGGTCCCGAGGGGGCCGAGGCCGTGGCCCGCGTGCTCGAGCGCCAGGGCGTCGGGGTCACCGTGGTGCGCGACCAGGAGGCGCTGCTGGCGACGGGGGTCGACGGGGCCACGGTCGTCGTCACCGACCCGGGCAGCCTCTCCCCCAGCACCACGGCCGCGCTCGAGGACCACGCGTCCACCGCCGAGGCGCTGGTGGTCGTCGGTGACGGTGCCGCGCTCGCCGGCAGCGGTCCCGGCGAGCCGCTCGGGGTGCAGGCGCCCTCCCGCGACGCCGGCACCGTCGAGGCGGGCTGCGACCTGCCGGCGGCCGCGGGCCTGCGCGTCGCGCTCGACGACGGCGAGGACATCGCGGCCGAGGGCACCACGTCGTGCTTCGGCGGGGCCCTGCTGGCGCTCGACGCCGACGGGGTGCCGCTCCGGCTGCTCGCCGCGCCCGAGGTGCTCGCCAACGGCACGGTGACCGACGCCGACGCGGCCGCCCTGGCGCTGCGGCTGCTGGGCGCCACCGACCGGCTCGTCTGGTACCTGCCCGACACCGCCGACAGCGCCCCCGACGAGACCGTCGGTCTCGGCTCGCTGCTGCCCGACTGGCTGCTGCCGGCGCTGTGGCTGCTCGCCCTGTCCGCGCTCGCCGCGGTGCTGTGGCGCGGGCGTCGGCTCGGGCCGGTGGTCGTCGAGCCGCTCCCGGTCGTGGTGCGGGCCGCCGAGTCCACGCACGCCCGTGGCCGCCTCTACCACCGCGCCGCCGACCGGGGCCACGCGGCGCGGGTGCTCCGCGAGGCCACCCGCGCCCGCCTGGCCCGTCGGCTCCGGCTGGCCCCCGACGCCGCGCCGGAGGTGGTCGCCGACGCCGTCGCGCGGCGTACCGGCCGCGACGCCACCGTGGTCGTCGGGCTGCTCGCCGCCGACCCACCACCGACCCGCGACCCCGAGCTGGCCGACCTCGGCCGGCGCCTGACCGCCCTGGAGGACGAGGTGCACCAGCGATGACCGACCCCCACCCCACCCCTGGTCCCGACCCGACCGTCTCGGCGGACGACGCCCGCAGGGCGCTGCTCGCCGTGCGGCACGAGGTCGGCAAGGCCGTCGTCGGCCAGGACGCGGCGGTCTCCGGCCTGCTCGTGGCGCTGCTGTCGCGCGGGCACGTGCTGATGGAGGGCGTGCCGGGCGTCGCCAAGACGCTGCTGGTGCGCTCGCTCGCCGCGGCCCTCGCCGTCGACACCAAGCGGGTGCAGTTCACCCCCGACCTGATGCCCGGTGACATCACCGGCTCCCTGGTCATCGAGGGTGGCCAGGCGGGCCAGCTGCGCTTCCGCGAGGGGCCGGTCTTCACCCAGCTGCTGCTCGCCGACGAGATCAACCGCACGCCCCCCAAGACCCAGTCGGCGCTGCTCGAGGCCATGGAGGAGGGCCGGGTGTCCGTCGACGGGGTCAGCCGCGCGCTGCCCACGCCCTTCCTGGTCGCGGCCACCCAGAACCCGGTCGAGCAGGAGGGCACCTACCCGCTGCCCGAGGCCCAGCTCGACCGGTTCCTGCTCAAGCTGCACCTGCCGCTGCCGCCGCGCGACGACGAGGTCGCGATCGTGCGTCGGCACGCCGACGGCTTCGACCCGCGCGACGTCGCCGCGGCGGGCGTGACCGCCGTGGCCGGCCCGGCGCACGTCGCGGCCGGGGTCGCCGCGGCCGCGCAGGTGCGGGTCTCCGACGAGGTCGCGGCGTACGTCGTCGACCTCGCCCGGGCGACCCGCGCCTCGCCCTCGCTGGCCCTCGGGGCGAGCCCGCGCGGCGCGACGGCGCTGCTGCGCACCAGCCGGGCGTGGGCGTGGCTGAGCGGCCGCGACTACGTCACCCCCGACGACGTCAAGGCCCTGGCCCACGCCACGCTGGCCCACCGCCTGACGCTGCGCCCGGAGGCCGAGCTCGACGGCGTCGCGGTCTCGCAGGTGCTCGACACCGCGGTCGCCTCCGTCACGGTGCCCCGCTGAGGCGGCCGCCGTGGCGCTGACCTGGCGGGTGCCGGTGCTGCTGCTCCTCGGGGTGGCGGCGGTGGTCGTCGTGCCCTCCGGCTGGACCGTCGTGGTCTGGGCGCTCGCGGTCGGGGTGCTGACGGCCGTCGACGTGCTCCTGGCGCCGCGCCCCTCCGCGCTGGGCCTCGAGCGCGAACCGGTGGCCCGGGTGCGCGTGCAGGAGCCGACGACCACGACGCTGTGCGTGACCTCGTCGGGTCGTCGCCGGGTGCGCGGCGTGCTGCGCGACGCGTGGCAGCCGTCGGCCGGCGCGACCGGCAACCGGCACCGGCTGTCGGTGCCCGCGGGGGCCACGCAGCGCCTGACGACCGACCTGCGGCCCGTGCGACGCGGCGACCTCGGAGCGGTCCGGGTGACGGTGCGGCTCGTCGGGCCGCTCGGGCTGGGCGCGCGGCAGGGCTCGCGCCACGTGCCGGGTGCGCTGCGCGCGCTGCCCGCGTTCCCCTCGCTGCGGCACCTGCCGAGCCGGCTGGCGCGGCTGCGCGAGCTCGACGGCCGCAGCGCCGTACGGGTGCGGGGGCAGGGCACGGAGTTCGACTCGCTGCGCGAGTACGTGCTCGGTGACGACGTCCGCAGCGTCGACTGGCGGGCGAGCGCCCGCAGCCGGTCGGTCGTGGTGCGCACCTGGCAGCCCGAGCGCGACCGTCGGGTCGTCCTGCTCCTCGACACGGGCCGCACCGCGGCCGGCCGCGTCGACGACGTGCCGCGCCTCGACGCGGCCATGGACGCCGCCCTGCTGCTCACCACCCTCGCGGGTCGTGCCGGCGACCGGGTCGGCTTCGTCGCCGGTGACCTCGAGGTCCGGGCGCGGCTGCTCGGCGGCCACCGCCGCGACGTCGTCGGGGAGGTGCAGGAGGTGATGGCGGGGCTCCAGCCCGAGCTCGTCGAGACCGACTGGCGCCGGATGGTCGCCGCGCTCGACGCCGTCAGCCGGCAGCGAGCCCTGGTGGTGCTGCTGACGCCCCTCGAGCCGTCCGCCGTCGAGTCGGGGCTGCTGCCGCTGCTCGGGACGCTGACGGCGCGGCACCGCGTGGTGCTGGCCTCGGTGCGCGACCCCGAGCTCGACCGGGCCGCCCGCCGCCGGGCCGACGCCGTCGAGACGTACGCCGCCGCGGCCGCCGAGCAGGCGTCGGCCGCCCGGCGGCGTACCTCGCAGCTGCTGGAGGCCCTGGGCGTGCACGTGGTCGACGCCGACGCCGACGACCTTCCGGTGCGCCTGGCCGACCACTACCTCGAGCTCAAGGCGACCGGGCGGTTGTGACGGCTCAGCCTGCCGTGGCGACCCGGTCGGCGAGGAGCGCGGCGTCGGCGTCGCCGCTGTGGCCGGCCCGCACCGCGCGGCGCCCCGGGCCCCACACGTAGGCCAGGAAGAGCAGCTCGGCGGCGACGCCGATGCCGACGCGGGCCCAGGTCGGCAGCGGCGACGGCGTCACGAAGCCCTCGATGACCCCGCTGACGAGCAGCACGAGGACCAGGCCGACGGCGATGCCGCCGGCGGCGCGCCCCTCGCGCGAGAGCGACTCCAGCCGCGTCGTGCCGCCGGGGGCCACCCACGACCAGAACAGCCGCAGGCCCACCCCCGCGGCCACGAACACGGCCGTCAGCTCGAGCAGCCCGTGGGGGGTGATGAGACCGAAGAACACCTCGCCGCGGTCGTAGCGCAGCATCAGCGACGCCACGACGGCGAGGTTGAGCAGGTTCTGCCACAGCACCCAGAGCACCGGCACCCCCAGCACCCCGAGCGCGATGCAGAGCGCCGCGACCCAGGCGTTGTTGGTCCACACCTGCGCCGAGAAGCTCGAGGCGGCCGACTCGGAGTAGTAGCTCTCGAAGTCGCTCTCGACGAGCTGGCGCACCTGGGCGGGGTCCATCAGCGTCTGCTCGACCTGGGGGTTCTGCAGCAGCCACCACGTCATCAGCGCGGTGACGGCGTAGCTCACGAGCATGGTCGTCATCCACCAGCGCCGGGTGCGGTAGAGCGCCGCCGGGAAGCGGCGCACCAGGAAGTCGGCCACGCCGGCCCACCCCGCCACCCGGGTGCCGACGACGCGGTGCCGGGCGTGCGACAGCACGCCGCTGAGGTAGGCGACGACCTGGGGGTCGGGGGCGGAGGAGCGCACCACGGACAGGTGGGTGGCGACCTCCTGGTAGAGGGCGACCAGCTCGTCGGCCTCCGCGCCCGTGGCAGGACGGCGACGCGAGAGCCGGTCGAGGCGCTCCCACTCGGCGCGGTGCAGCTGCACGAAGGCGTCGAGGTCCACGGGTCCAGCGTAGGTGCGCGACCCGACCCGCGGGGCGGGGTCGCAGACCTAGGCTGGGCGCGTGAGCCCCCCGACGCCCGGACCCGCCACCACCTGGGGCTCGGTGTCGGAGGCCTTCGACGACACCACCCAGGACCAGCAGGTCACCGGCGAGGCCGTCGCCCTCGAGGTGCCGCCGGCCTCGATCGGGCTGCGGGTCGTCTCGGGGCTGGTCGACGTCGCCGTGCAGGCCGTGCTGCTGACCGTGCTCTCGGTGCTGGCCACCCGGTTGGCCCCCGACGACGCCCTCGCCGCGGCCTTCGGCGTGGTCGCCGTCGTGCTCGTGCTGCTGGTCGGCCCCTCGGTCGTCGAGACCGTCACCGGGGGGCGCAGTCTCGGCAAGCTCGCGGTCGGGCTGCGCTCCGTGCGCGACGACGCCGGCCCCGTCTCCTTCCACCACGTCCTGGTCCGCCACCTCGTCGGTGTCGTCGAGGTCTGGCTGCTCGTGGGCGTGCCGGCGGTGCTGGCCGCCCTGGCGTCGCGCCGGGGCAAGCGGCTCGGCGACATGGTCGCCGGCACCTACGTCGTGCGCGACCGCTTCCGCCTGCAGCTGCCCCCGCCGGTGCCGATGCCGCCGCCCCTGGAGGCGTGGGCCCGCGGCGCCGACCTCGCACCGCTGCCCGTCGGCCTGCAGCTCAGGCTGCGCCAGCTGCTCGCGCGCACCACGGCGTTCAGCCCCGAGGCCCACGAGCGGCTGGTGCGCGCCACCCTCGCCGAGGTCTCGCGCCACGTCGCTCCCCCGCCGCCCGCCGGCGCCCCGCCGCTCGCCGTGCTCGCCGCCGTCGCGGCCGAGCGCCGGCGACGCGACGAGGAGCGGCTGCACCGCGAGGCCGCCCAGCGCCGTCGTCTCGCCGGGCGTCGCTGACCGCGTCGCGGACGCCACGCCTTGTCGGAGCCCGCGCGCAGACCTAGCGTGGGCAGGTGGACGCCTCCGTCCTGGCCGGCATCGTGGCGTGGCTGGCCCTGACCCTCGCCCCTGTCGCCGTGTGGGCGGTGCTCCTGCACGGTGACGGGCTGGCACGCGCGCTGCTGCGCCGGGTCCCGCGGCGCCGGGGCACGACCGTCGTACCGATCGGGCGGCCGCTGCAGGACGTCGCCGCCGACCTGCGCCGGCTCTACCCCGCCGTGCACACGCCCGTGCCGGGCACCCGCATGGCCAAGCAGCGCGGCGTGGTGCTGGCGTACGACGAGCACCTCGTCGTCGCGTCGACGGCCCTGGAGGTGCCGACCAGCCTGCTGCAGCTGCCCCCCGGTGGGGTCGACCGGGAGATCGAGCGGCTGCGGGTCGAGCACGCCCTCGCCGACGCCGGGCTGAGGCTCAGGCCGTGACGCGGCGGTAGCGCAGGTCGGTGATGCCGCGACCCGCGGTGACGCCCTTGCGCTCGAACTTGGTGACCGGGCGCTCGTCCCACCGGGGCACCGCCCCACCCTCGAGGGCGGGCTCGGCGTCGAGCACCGCCCGCATCTGCTCGGCGTACTCGGCCCAGTCGGTGGCCAGCCGCCAGCTGCCGCCAGGCACCAGCCGCGAGCCGACCAGCGCGGCGAACTCGCGCGTGACCAGGCGCCGCTTGTGGTGGCGCTTCTTGGGCCACGGGTCGGGGAAGAACGTCCAGAGCTCGCTCACCGACCCCGGGGCGAAGAGGTGCTCGAGGCACCACACGGCGTCGACCGAGAGCAGCCGTACGTTGTCGGCACCGGCCGCGGCCAGCTCGCCCAGCGTCGCCGCCACCCCGGGCCGCCAGACCTCGAGCGCCACGACGTCGACCTCGGGCCGCGCCGCCGCCAGGACCGCGGTCGCCTCCCCGACCCCGGACCCGATCTCGACCACGCGCGGCGCCGACCGGCCGAAGACCTCGTCCCAGTCGAAGCTCGGCTGGTCGACGGCCTCGTCGGGCACCACCCAGTCGGCGGCGTGGGCGTCCCACGCCTCCTGCTGCGTCGGGGTGAACCGGCTGCCGCGGCGCGAGTAGGTCAGCACCTCGCGCATCCGGCGGCCGTCGTCGGTGAAGCGGTGGTGCGGGCGCGCCGGTGGCAACGGGACGCGGGACGGCTCGGGCACCGGAGCATCCTGCCAAGGTGCCCGCCCCGGCCCCGCCCCGGGTGCTAGTAGGACGCAGCGGCCTCGGCCTGACCGGCGACGTCGAACTCGTTGCCGTCGGGGTCGGCCAGGGTCGCCCACGCGAAGCTCTCGTCACCCCGACGCCCGACGAGCACGGCTCCCGCGGCGACGAGGCGGTCGACCTCGGCGTCGAGGTCGGGCGCCGAGAGGTCGAGGTGGATCTTGTTCTTGCCCGGCGTCGGGTCCTCCACCTTCTGGAACGCCATCAGCACCGGCGGCGCCGGCACCACGACGAACCAGCCGTCGTGGTTCTGCGCCATCTCCGTGCCCAGCTGCTCGGCCCACCAGGTGCCGAGCCGCTCGGCGTCGCGGGTGTCGATCGTGACCATGCCCATCGTCAGCGTCATGGGGCGACGCTAGACGCGACCACCGACGACCTGAACCCCCCGACGGCGTCCGGGTACGGCGAGGGGGTCAGCACATCCGCCCGTCCTGAGGAGGACCCCCCGTGCGTGCAGCCGTCTACGACCGCTTCGGCGGACCCGAGGTGCTCGAGGTCCGCGAGGTCGACGACCCGCCCGTCGGCCCCGACGTCGTGCTGGTGCGCGCGCGGGCGACGAGCGTCAACCCGGTCGACTGGAAGATCCGCGAGGGCTACCTGCAGGGGGCCTTCCCCCACCACCTTCCGATAGTGCCCGGCTGGGACCTCTCCGGCGTGGTGGAGCAGGTCGGCCCGGCCGTCCGCACGGGCCTGCAGGTGGGTGACGAGGTCTACGGCTACGTACGGCGCGACGACGTCGCCGCCGGCACCTCCGCCGAGCTCGTGCCCGCACCGGAGCGCACGCTGACCCGCAAGCCCGCCTCGTTGTCGTTCGAGGAGGCGGCCGCCGTCCCGCTCGCCGGGCTGACGGCGTACCAGTCGGTCGTCGAGGCCCTCGGCGTCGGCAGCGGCGACCGCCTGCTGGTGCACAACGCGGCCGGCGGCGTCGGGCAGTTCGCGGTGCAGATCGCCGTGGCACGCGGCGCCGAGGTGGTGGCGACGGCGTCCGCCGGCAACCACGACCACCTCCGCTCGCTCGGCGCGACCACGGTGCTCGACTACCACGACGGCCCGATCAGCGCCCAGCTCGACGGCCCGGTCGACGCGGTCGTCGACTACGTCGGCGGCGAGGCGCTGGCCGACGCCGCCCAGCAGGTGCGCGACTCCTCGCGGGTGGCCTCGGTGGTCGACGCCGAGACGGTGCTCGGCCTCGGCGGCCACTACGTCTTCGTGCGGCCCGAGCGCGCCCACCTCGACGAGCTCGCTGCGCTGGCCGACGCCGGCTCGCTGCGCGTCGACGTCGCCGCGACGTACTCCCTCGACGACATCGCCGACGCCCACCGCCTCTCCGCCGACGGCCACGTCCGCGGCAAGGTCGTCGTGACGATCTGACCTGGCCGTCGTCGTCAGGATCGGGTCGTCGGGGCGACTGCTCGGCGACCCGATCCTGACGACGGCTGCCTGATTACCCGCCTGACCGGGTAATCAGCGCCTCGATGTCAGGTTCGGGTCGCGACCCGGCCATCGGAGCGACCCGATCCTGACAGTGGTGCGCCCCGAGAAGGCCCGCTCGGGAAAGGCGAAGGCCCCCGGACCGTGAGGTTCGGGGGCCTTCGGTGGTGAAGCGCTAGATCACTTGGTGATCTTGGTGACGCGGCCGGCGCCGACCGTGCGGCCACCCTCGCGGATCGCGAAGCGGAGGCCGTCCTCCATGGCGATCGGCTGGATCAGCTCGACCGTCATGTCGGTGTTGTCGCCGGGCATGACCATCTCGCGACCCTCGGGCAGGGTCACGACGCCGGTCACGTCGGTGGTCCGGAAGTAGAACTGCGGACGGTAGTTGTTGAAGAACGGCGTGTGACGGCCGCCCTCCTCCTTCGAGAGGATGTAGACCGAGGCCTCGAAGTTGGTGTGCGGGGTGGTCGTGCCGGGCTTGATCACGACCATGCCGCGCTCGACGTCCTCGCGCTTGGTGCCGCGCAGGAGCAGTCCCACGTTCTCGCCGGCCTGGCCCTCGTCGAGGAGCTTGCGGAACATCTCGACACCGGTGACCGTGCTCTTCATGGAGCCGGGGCGGATGCCGATGATCTCGACCTCCTCGTTGACCTTCACGACACCGCGCTCGATGCGGCCGGTGATGACCGTGCCGCGACCGGTGATGGTGAAGACGTCCTCGACCGGCATGAGGAAGGGCTTGTCGGTGTCGCGCTCGGGCTGCGGGATGTAGGAGTCGACCGCGTCCATCAGCTCGCCGATGGAGTTGGCCCACTTCTCGTCGCCGTTGAGCGCCGGGAAGGCCGCGACCTGGACGACGGGCACGTCGTCACCGGGGAACTCGTACTCGGAGAGGAGCTCGCGCACCTCCATCTCGACGAGCTCGATGAGCTCCTCGTCGTCGACCATGTCGCACTTGTTGAGCGCGACGACCAGGGCGGGCACGCCGACCTGGCGGGCGAGCAGCACGTGCTCACGGGTCTGCGGCATCGGGCCGTCGGTGGCGGCGACCACGAGGATGGCGCCGTCCATCTGCGCCGCACCGGTGATCATGTTCTTGATGTAGTCGGCGTGACCGGGGCAGTCGACGTGCGCGTAGTGACGCTGCTCGGTCTGGTACTCGATGTGCGCGATCGAGATCGTGATGCCGCGCTGACGCTCCTCGGGGGCCTTGTCGATCGAGTCGAACGGCGACGCCTCGTTGAGGTCGGGGTGCTTGTCGTGCAGGACCTTCGAGATCGCTGCGGTCAACGTCGTCTTGCCGTGGTCGATGTGACCGATCGTGCCGATGTTGACGTGCGGCTTGGTCCGCTCGAACTTCGCCTTAGCCACGGGGGCTCCTCCTGTTGTTGTTCTCTGGATCTAGCTGGTGGGACTCGGTGGTGTTGCGGGTGCTGCTGGGCCGAGGGCCCGGGACGTCACTCGCCGCGGACCTTCTTGACGATCTCGTCGGCGACGTTCTGGGGAACCTCGGCGTACGAGTCGAACTCCATCGAGTACGACGCCTGACCAGAGGTCTTCGACCGCAGGTCCCCAACGTACCCGAACATCTCCGACAGCGGGACGAGGGCGTCGACCACCCGGTCGCCGCTGCGCTCCGACATCGACCGCACCTGACCGCGGCGGGAGTTGATGTCACCGATGACGTCACCCATGAAGTTCTCGGGGGTGACGACCTCGACGGCGAACATCGGCTCCAGCAGGACCGGCTTGGCCATGCGGGCGGCCTCCTTGAAGGCCTGGTTGCCGGCGATCTTGAAGGCCAGCTCGGAGGAGTCGACGTCGTGGTAGGCGCCGTCCTGGAGCGTGAACTTCACGTCGACCATGGGGTAGCCGGCGAGCACGCCGAACTCCATGGCCTCCTGGCCACCCTGGTCGACCGAGGGGATGTACTCCTTCGGCACGCGACCGCCGGTGACGTTGTTGACGAACTCGTAGCCGGCGCCGAGACCGGTCTCGGGGTCGACGTTGGGCTCGAGGTCGATGAGGACCTTCGCGAACTGGCCGGACCCACCGGTCTGCTTCTTGTGGGTGTAGCCGTGCTTCTCCACCTTGCGGCGGATGGTCTCGCGGTAGGCGACCTGCGGCTTGCCGACGGTGGCCTCGACGCGGAACTCGCGACGCATCCGGTCGACGAGGATCTCCAGGTGGAGCTCGCCCATGCCGGCGATGATCGTCTGCCCGGTCTCCTCGTCGGCCTTGACCGTGAAGGTCGGGTCCTCGTCGGAGAGGCGCTGGATCGCGGTGCCGAGCTTCTCCTGGTCACCCTTGGTCTTGGGCTCGATGGCGACCTCGATCACCGGGGCCGGGAAGGTCATCGACTCGAGGATCACCGGGTGGGCTTGGTCGCACAGGGTGTGACCGGTCTTGGTCTCCTTGAGGCCCATGACGGCCACGATCTGGCCGGCGCCGACCGACGCGATCTCCTCACGCTTGTTGGCGTGCATCTGGTAGACCTTGCCGATCCGCTCCTTGCGGCCGTTGACCGAGTTGAGCACCGACGAGCCCGCCTCGAGCTTGCCCGAGTAGACGCGCACGTAGATCAGCTTGCCGAGGTGCGGGTCGGTGGCGATCTTGTAGGCCAGGCCGGAGAACGGCTCGTCGTCGCTGGGCTGACGGACGATGACCTCGTCCTCGTCCTTGACCGAGTGGCCCTGGATGCCGTCGATGTCGAGCGGCGAGGGCAGGTACTTGACGACCGCGTCGAGCAGCGGCTGCACGCCCTTGTTCTTGAAGGCGGTGCCACACAGGACGGGGTTGACCTTGTCGGCGAGCGTGGCGCGACGGATCGCGGCCTCGAGCTCCTCGACCGAGAGGTCCTCGCCCTCGAGGTACTTCTCCATGACGGCGTCGTCGGCCTCGGCGAGCGTCTCGAGGAACCTCTCGCGGTACTCGGCAGCCTGGTCGGCCAGCTCCGCGGGGATCTCCTCGACGTCGTAGTCCTCGCCCATCTTGGTCTCGCCGCGCCAGGTGAGCGCGCGCATGCCGACCAGGTCGACGACACCGAGGAAGTCGGACTCGGCACCGATGGGCAGCTGCAGCACCAGCGGGGTGCTGTTGAGGCGCTCGACCATCATGTCGACGCAGCGGAAGAAGTCGGCGCCGGTGCGGTCGAGCTTGTTGACGAAGCACATCCGCGGCACGGAGTACTTGTTGGCCTGGCGCCAGACCGTCATGGTCTGCGGCTCCACGCCCGCGACGCCGTCGAACACCGCGACGGCGCCGTCGAGGACGCGCAGCGAGCGCTCGACCTCGGCGGTGAAGTCGACGTGCCCGGGGGTGTCGATGATGTTGATCTGGTGGTCCTTCCACCAGCAGGTGGTCGCGGCGGAGGTGATGGTGATGCCGCGCTCCTGCTCCTGCTCCATCCAGTCCATGACGGCCGCGCCGTCGTGGACCTCACCGATCTTGTAGCTGATGCCGGTGTAGAAGAGGATCCGCTCGGTGGTGGTGGTCTTGCCGGCGTCGATGTGCGCCATGATGCCGATGTTGCGGACCTTGTTGAGGTCGGTGGTGATGTCGACGGCCACGGTTGGCTTCGATCCCCTCGGTAGAGCTGGTGGTTGGAAGGTGCTGGTGGGGGCGGGTACGCCGCTCGCACGGGGCGGGCGGCGTACCCGTCAGGTCACCAGCGGTAGTGCGCGAAGGCCCGGTTGGACTCGGCCATCTTGTGGGTGTCCTCGCGCTTCTTCACCGCGGCACCGAGGCCGTTGGAGGCGTCGAGGATCTCGTTCATGAGGCGCTCGGTCATGGTCTTCTCGCGGCGGGCCTGCGAGTAGCTGACCAGCCAGCGGAGCGCCAGCGTGGTGCTGCGGCCGGGCTTGACCTCGATCGGCACCTGGTAGGTCGCACCGCCGACGCGGCGGGACTTGACCTCGATGGCGGGCTTGACGTTGTCGAGCGCGCGCTTGAGCGTGATGACCGGGTCGGTGCCGGTCTTCTCGCGGGTGCCCTCGAGGGCGTTGTAGACGATGCGCTGCGCGACCTGCTTCTTGCCGTCCTGCAGGATCTTGCTCACCAGCTGGGAGACGAGCTGCGAGCCGTAGACGGGGTCGACGTCGATCGGGCGCTTGGGAGCGGGGCCCTTGCGAGGCATGTCAGCTCTTCTCCTTCTTCGCGCCGTAGCGGCTGCGGGCCTGCTTGCGGTTCTTGACACCCTGGGTGTCGAGCGAGCCGCGGATGATCTTGTAGCGGACGCCGGGGAGGTCCTTCACCCGGCCGCCGCGCACGAGCACCATCGAGTGCTCCTGGAGGTTGTGGCCCACGCCCGGGATGTAAGCGGTGACCTCGATGCCGCTCGACAGGCGCACGCGGGCGACCTTGCGGAGGGCAGAGTTCGGCTTCTTCGGGGTGGTGGTGTAGACGCGGGTGCAGACACCGCGTCGCTGGGGCGAACCCTTGAGGGCAGGCGTCTTGTTCTTCGACACCTTGTCCTCGCGGCCCTTGCGGACCAGCTGGTTGATCGTGGGCACCGAGTGGTTCCCTTTCTTTTCGGCTCTCAGCGCCGGCACTCTGCCGGGCGCGCGGGTCGTGCGTCGTTGCGGTGGTGCGAGATCGAGGGCCCGGACGGACGGCGCCGTGTGGCGGGCACGCGAAACGGCCTGGACGACCAGGCACGATCCCCCAGCGTACGCGGGCCGTCCGACCCACGCAAAACCCAGCACGGCGCCGAGGCCGCCGGCGCCCGGACGCGGGCGCACGGCGATCGGAGCGGGACTCAGCCGCCGGCGGCAGCGGCCTGGGCGGCCGCCTCCGCGGGGTCGAAGCCGAAGCTGCCGATCGTGGTGAGCGTGCCGGCGGCGTGGGCACGGAGCACGGCGCCCTCGTGGGGCACGACCAGGTCGGGAAGCGCGTCGAGGGGCCACCAGCGCAGGTCGGCGGCCTTGGCCCTCTCGACCAGGCGGGGCTCGCCCGTCCACCGACGGCAGGCGAAGAACCAGTCGACCCGCTCGTCGACCGCACGGCCGTTGCCCCCGGTGCGGTGCAGCGAGGTCAGCGGCTCAAGGTCGAGCACCTCGATGCCCAGCTCCTCGCGGGCCTCGCGGGCGGCGGCGTCGAGCACCGACTCCCCCGCCTCGACGTGCCCGGCGGCGCCGCAGGCCCAGCGGCCGTCCATGAAGCCGGTGCCCTGCCGCAGCTGGAGCAGCACCTCCTCACCACCGTCGGCACCCGGCCGGAGCAGGGCGACGTACGCCGCCGGGACGACGCTGAACCTGTCGAAGCGCTCGCTCATGCGTCGCGCAGCAGCAGCTCGGCGAGGTGCAGCGCGCGGCGGCCCTCGAGGTCGTCGAGCTGGGTGCGGCACGAGAAGCCGTCGGCGAGCACGACCGCGTCGGGGCCCGCGTCGCGCAGCGCGGGCAGCAGGTGGGTCTCGGCGACCGCGACGGAGACCTCGTAGTGGCCCTGCTCGACACCGAAGTTGCCGGCGAGGCCGCAGCAGCCGCTGACCCGCGTGACGCTCGCACCGGTGCTGGCCAGCAGCGCGGCGTCGGTCTCCCAACCCACCACAGCGTGCTGGTGGCAGTGCGGCTGGGCGACCACCTCGGTGCCGGTGAGGTCGGGCGGCGTCCAGGCGCCGCTGCGCACCTGACCGGCGAGCACCTCGGCCAGCGAGCGCACGCCCGCGGCCACCTCGCCCACCCGCGGGTCGTCGACGAGCTGGGCGGCGTCCTCGCGCAGCGCGGCGAGGCAGCTGGGCTCGAGGCCGACGACCGGCGTGCCGCTGGCGACGTAGGGGTGCAGGGTCGCGACGGTGCTGGTCAGGATGCGCCGCGCGGCGTCGAGCTGGCCGGTGGTGACCCAGGTCAGGCCGCAGCACGCGGGCTCCTGGATCACCGCGGCGCGCAGCCCAGCCTGCTCGAGCAGCGCGAGCGCGGCGCGACCGGTGTCGGCGGAGAAGCGGTCGGTGAAGGAGTCGGCCCAGACCCACACGTCGACCTCGGTCGGCGGCGGGGACGTGGCCCCGCGCGTGCGCAGCGGACGCTCCTCGAAGCGCGGCAGCGAGCGGCGTTGGTCGACGCCGGCAGCGGCCTTGGCCAGGCGGGCCACCGGGCCCAGCCGCAGCGCGGCGTTGGCGAGGCGCGGGGGCGTCAGGCGGGCCCACCGCGGCAGCTGGCCGAGGGCGTAGTGGGAGCGCGGCCGGAGCCGGCGACGGTACTTCTGGTGCAGCACCTCCGACTTGTACGTCGCCAGGTCGACGCCGGTGGGACAGTCGCGCGCGCAGCCCTTGCACGACAGGCACAGGTCGAGGGCGTCGGTGACGGCGTCGTCGTGCACCGACAGCACGCCCGCCGCGACGTCCTGCAGCACGTGGGCCCGACCGCGGGTGGAGTCCTTCTCCTCCCGGGTGGCCTGGTACGACGGGCACATCACGCCGCCCGCCGGGGTCGTGTCGGCCACGCACCGCCCCACGCCGGTGCACCGGTGGGTCGCGGCCGCGAAGGAGCCGCCGTCGTCGGCCAGCCGCAGCGTCGGCCGGAGGACCGGTGTGGCCGGGAGGCCGGCCAGGCGCAGGTCGGTGTCGAAGGGGGCCGGGTCGACCAGCACGCCGGGGTTGAGCAGGCCCTCGGGGTCGAGCACCCGCTTGGCCTGCTCCATCAGCGCCAGTGCCTGGGGGCCGTACATGCGCGGCAGCAGCTCGCTGCGCGCCCGGCCGTCGCCGTGCTCGCCCGACATCGAGCCGCCGTAGCCGGCGACGAGGTCGGCGGCCGCCTCGACGAACGAGCGGTAACCGGCCCGACCGCGGGGGTCCTCCAGCTCGAAGTCGATGCGCACGTGCACGCAGCCGTCGCCGAAGTGGCCGTAGGGCACCCCGTCGAGCCGGTGCTCGCGCAGCAGGGCGTCGAAGTCGCGCAGGTAGGGGCCGAGCTTCTCGGGCGGGACGGCGGCGTCCTCCCAGCCGGCGTGCGCGGGGCGCGACAGCGAGCGGGCGCCGAGGCCGGCGCCGTCCTCGCGGATGCGCCACAGCGCGCCCTGCTGCCGGGCGTCGGTGACGACCTGGTGCGGCACGCCCGCGGTGCGCGCGACGGCCTCGGCCTTCGCCTGCACCTCGGCGACGCTGTCGCCCGTCACCTCGGCGAAGAGCCAGCCCCCGCCGACGGGGAGCTCGGGCGCGCCGGGCACCAGGTCGACGATGCGTTTGCCGAGACCCTCGCAGGCGACCAGGTCGTGCTCGAGCAGGGCCGGCACCGCGTCAGCGGCATCGGCCATGTCGGCGTACGCCAGCACGGCGAGCGCGCGGTGCGGGGCGTCCTCGACGAGCCGCACGTGGGCGTCGAGCACGACGCCGAGGGTGCCCTCGGTGCCGGTGAGGAAGCGGTCGAAGCGGCGGCCCCGCTCGGGCAGCAGGTGCTCGAAGGAGTAGCCGGAGACCTGCCGGCCGAAGCGCCCGAACTCGGTGCGGACGACACCGAGGTGCTCGTCGACCAGCGCGCGCAGCCGCGCGACCTGGGCGGTCTCGTGGTGGCCGTCGAGCGCGGTGTCGACGACGGTGCCGTCGGCGAGCAGCACGCGCAGCGACACCACGTTGTCGACCGTGCGGCCGTAGCCGAGCGCGCGGGAGCCGCAGGCGTTGTTGCCGATCATGCCGCCGACGGTGCAGCGGCTGTGGGTCGAGGGGTCGGGCCCGAAGCGCAGCCCCAGCGGGGTCGCCTGCCGCTGCAGGGTCGCGTGGACGGCGCCGGGCTCGACGTGCGCGACGTGGGCGTCGGTGTCGATCCCGAGCACGCGGTGGAGGTGGCGGCGGGTGTCGAGCACGATCCCGCGGCCGACGGCGTTGCCGGCGATCGAGGTGCCGGCGCCGCGCATCGTCAGCGGAGTGCCGGTCTCGCGCGCGACGGCCAGCGTCGCGGCGATCTCGTCGGCGTCGCGCGGACGCACCACGACCCGCGGCTCGATCCGGTAGAGCGAGGCGTCCGCGGCGTACAGCGAGCGCGTCAGCGTGCTGTCGTCGACGTCGGTGACGCCGGCCCGGCGCAGGGCAGCACCGACGTCGGCGACGCCGGTGCCGGCGTCGGTGAGGGTCTGGGTCACCACAGCTCCATCGAGCGGGTCAGGATGGCGGAGACGTCCTCCTCGGTCACCTCGCGCGGGGCGGTGGCGAGCAGGCGCTGCTGCTTCATGGTGCCGGCGACGAGGTCGTCGACGTGCGAGGCGTCGTAGCCGACCTCGGCGAGGCCGGAGGGGATGCCGATGTCCTTCATCAGCCGGGCGAGCACGGCGGGCAGGGCGTCGGGGCCGTCGCCGCCGTGGCCGGGCTCGAGCAGCTCCGCGGCGCGCAGGTGCCGCTCGGGCGAGGCCTCGAAGCTCCAGCGGAAGGCCTCGGGCGCGGTCAGCGAGACCGCCATGCCGTGCGGCACCATCGCGTGGTCGGCGTCGTAGCCGTCGGGTCGGAACGACTCCACCTGGCCCGCGATCGGGTAGGCGTTGGCGTGCGGGACGTGCACGCCGGCGTTGCCGAAGCCGAGCCCGGCGAAGGTCGAGGCGAGCGCCATGTCGTGACGCGCCTGAGCGTCGTCGCCGTGGTGCACCGCCCGGCGGAACGACGTGGCCAGCAGCGCCATCGCCCGCTCGGACCACATGTCGGAGATCGGGTTGGCGCCGCAGTAGGGCACCCGCTGCTCCGGCTGCTTCTTGTCGTACGCCGAGAAGGGTCGCGCGGTGTAGCTCTCGAGGGCGTGGCACAGGATGTCCATGCCGGACGCGGCGGTCACCCCGGCGGGCTGCGACCGGGTCAGCACCGGGTCGACCACGGCCATCAGCGGTCGCAGCCGGGGGTGGGAGATGCCGCTCTTGACGCGCTGCTCGACCACGTCGAGCACGCACACCGTGGTCGACTCCGAGCCCGTGCCGGTCGTGGTCGGCACCGCCACGAGCGGGGCGAGCGGGTTCGCCGGGGCCCGGCCGCCGCCCACGGGCGCGTTGACGTAGTCGAGCAGCTCGCCGTCGTTGGTGCAGAGCAGGTCGACGGCCTTGGCGGTGTCGATGGCCGAGCCGCCGCCCACTGCGACGAAGGCGTCCCACGGGCCCGTCGACCGGGCGTGGTCGACGGCGTGGCGCAGGCTCGCGTCGGTGGGCTCGGCGCGGGCCTGGTCGTAGACGACCGCCTCGATGCCGAACTGGGCCATCTGGTCGGCGACGCGCTGCGGGTGGCCCGTGGCCCCGACGCCCGGGTCGGTGATCACCAGCACCCGCCTGACGCCCAGCTGACCGAGGTCGTGGCCGATCTCGTCGCTGGCACCCTCGCCGAACTTCAGCTGGGGAGCGCCGTAGGTGAACACCGACTCGTGCATGAGGCCAATCTACGTCGGCCCGCTCAGCGCTCCCCGCGCAGCAGGGACACCACGGTGCCGAGCTGGCCCTGGATCGTCGTCAGTCGACCCTCGACACCCTCCAGGCGACCCTCGACACCCTCGAGTCGACCCTCGACACCCTCCAGGCGACCCTCGACACCCTCCAGGCGACCCTCGACACCCTCCAGGCGACCCTCGAGGGCGGCGAGCCGGTCGTCGTGCGCGACCAGGTGCGCCTGCACCTCCCGGAGCCGGGAGTCGTGGCGGGTGGTGACGATCTGGATCTGGGCGAACACGTCGTAGATCGACTCGACGTCGTTCTCCACCCGTCGGACGCGTCGCTCGACCTCGGCACTGCTCATGGAGGTGAACCTACGTCGGCCGCGACCGACACGCCCGCGCCCGGTCGCGATCTGTGGACAACTCCTCAGCGCGGCAGCAGCGCCACCGCCGCTGGCACCAGGGGGGTCACCTCGAGGGTGCCGTCGACGGCGGCGAGGAGCGGGTGCCAGGCGACGGCGTCGGAGGTCAGGTCGTCAGCGGCGACACGAGGCTCCCCCGGGCCGACCGCGACCGCGTAGACGAGGTCGACGCCGTGGAAGTCCTCCTCGCGGCCGTCGGGCGCCGTGCCCGTGAAGTGCTCGTCGAGGGTGCCGAGCAGCCGCTCGACCTCCCCGGTCAGCCCGGTCTCCTCGGTCAGCTCGCGGTGGAGCGCTTCGAGCGGGCTCTCGCCGTGCTCGATCCCGCCGCCCGGCAGCGACCAGCGGCCCGGCCGAGGTCCGTGCACCGAGTTGCGCACCAGCAGCACCTCGTCGCCCCGCAGCACCAGCGCCTTGACGGCGAGCCGCTGGCGACGGGTCGGCTGCCACCCGGCCAGCGCCTCGCGCACCATCGGCACCGTCGGCACCACACCCGCCGCCACGTCGGCCACCGGCCACCAGCGCGCGTCGACCGTCGAGCCGTCGACCTCGACGACCCGGGGCTCCGGCGCGTCGGCGGCGACCCAGGCGTCGTACACCAGGCGCACGGAGTGCAGGTCGGTCGGCTGCGCCTCGCGGTCGACGACCCGGCGCGCCGAGCCGATCCAGCGGGGCGCCCCGACCGTGCAGTCGAGGCCGGTCTCCTCGCGCACCTCGCGGACCACCGCGTCGGCGGGGTGCTCGCCGAAGTCGAGGCCGCCGCCCGGCAGGGTCCACAGCTCGCTCTCGCTGAGGTACGGCGCCAACCGCGACAGCAGCACCTCGCCGGCCCGCACGACGACGGCGTACGCCGCGACCCGCTGGCGCTGTTGAGGCCGTGCCTGACCTGCTGCTGCGTGCTGATCGTCACCCACGTCCCCCCACGATAGGGGAGGTCTCGAAGTGCACCGGAGCGGTAGGTTTCCGCCGTGAGCGAGACCAGCCCACTGCCGACGGCGCCCCCACCCGCCAAGGTGCGCGACCCCTGGTTCGACAACGCCAAGATGATCCTGGTGACCCTCGTGGTCGTCGGCCACGCGTGGACCCTGCTGCCCCTCTTCGCCGACGACCCGGGCAGCCCGTCGGCCCGCGCGTTCGACAAGGCCGTCTACGACGCGCTCTACCTGTGGCACATCCCGGCGTTCGTCATCGTGACCGGCTACCTGTCCAGGTCCTTCGAGTACACCCTGCCGCGGCTGCGGCAGCTGGTGACGACGGTGGTGGTGCCCTACCTGATCTTCGAGGGCCTGCTGGTGCTCTTCCGCAGCACCTTCCTCGACGTCGAGTTCGAGAACGTCTGGCTCAGCCCGCACTGGCCGATGTGGTACCTCTCGGCGCTGTTCGTCTGGCGACTGCTGACACCCGTGCTCAAGCGCATGCCCGCCAAGGTCGTGGTCTCGGTCGGGGTGAGCCTGGCCGCCGGGCTGTTCGCCACCGACTACCTCGACAACGCCCGCATCCTGGGCCTGTTGCCCTTCTTCGCCCTCGGGCTCAAGCTGCACGAGGGTCACTGGGCGCTCCTCCGCACCCGTCGCGCCCGCTGGTACGGCGCCGCCGTGCTGGTGACGCTGGCCCTGCTGGCGCCGGTCATCGACGACCTCGTCGCCACCGAGTGGCTCTACTACCGCAGCCGCTACAGCGACATCGACCCGTCGGTCGACATCTCCGACGGACGCGTGTTCGTCGTCCGCGTGGTCATGCTCATCGGCGGCCTGGTCGGCGCCTTCGCGTTCTTCGCCGTCGTGCCGCGCGGGCGCACCTTCTTCACCTCGCTGGGCGGCGCGACCCTGGTCGTCTACCTCTACCACGGCTTCGTGGTGCTCTCGGCCGAGGCGCTGGGTTACGAGTCCTGGGCGGCGGACGCGTGGCCGCTGTCGTGGCTCGTCACCACGGCCACCGCCGTGGGCGTCGCCCTGCTGCTCGCCTGGACCCCGGTGTCGCAGCGGCTCGACCACCTGGTCGACCCGGTCGGGAGCCTCAGCCGACGGCGTCGTAGACGTCGGGACCGGGCCCCCACGTCGGCCTGACCGCCGACGCCGGCACCCTGTCCAGGCGCAGCGCCCGGCGTCGGTCCGGCGCGTGGCCGCCGAGGTGGGCCGGGTACCACGGCGCCCGCTCCCCCGGCCGGGGTCGGTGGTGCGGGAGCCGCTGCAGGCCCTCGAGCAGGTCGGTCATCCGGTGGCCGAGCTCGCGGGTGCGCACGACCACGTCGTCCGTCGGGGCGATGGTCATCGGCGCCCCGAGGGCCACGTCGACGCGGCGACGTCGGGTCCAGTCGACCGGTGGCGCGGGGTCGCCCACGCTGAACATCCGCTGCGGGCCCCACAGCGCCACCGGCACCAGGGGCGCCCCGGTCTCCCGGGCCAGCGCGACGAGGCCGGGCATCAGCGGGCGCACCGTGTAGGAGTAGGAGACCCCGGCCTCGGGGAATCCGCACACCGCCTCCCCGGCCCGCAGCAGCGCCCGCGCACGCAGGTAGGCGTGCACGGGGGCACGGCGGTCGACGGGCACGTGGCCCATGTGGTCCATCCACCACGACACCCCGAGGGCCTGCCACACGTCGTGGCGCGTCATGAAGCGCACGTAGCGGCCCCGGGTGACCGCGGCCCGCTCGACGAAGACGAAGTCGGGGAACGACACGTGCGTCGCCGCCAGTACCACCGGCCCGCTGCGGGGCAGGTGCTCGGCCCCGGTCCAGCGCACGTCGACGGCCATCGCCCGCAGGGCGGCGCGGCCCAGGCCGTTGACGAGGCGGTAGACCGGGTCGCGCACCGTCGGAGGTTAGGGCACGCGGCTCAGGAGAAGGGCGCGCGGGCGTCGAGCGAGACCGAACGACGGCCCGCCCAGCGCCACGCGCGGGCCGCGGCGTCACGGTCGGCGTCGGTCACGAGGTTGCCCATCCAGCGCAGGGCGAGGGTCATCATCCAGTGCGAGCGCATCCCCACCGGGCCGAGCGCCGGCAGCAGCCCCGGCACCGTCACGAGCCCGGCCAGCCGCCGGGCGATGGAGAACGACTCGCCGTAGTGCTCGCGCAGCAGCGCGGGCCAGCCGCGGGCCAGGTCGTCGCCCGCGACGATGGCGTCGGCCACCAAACGCCCGGTCTCGAGCCCGTAGTCGATGCCCTCGCCGTTGAGCGGGTTGACGCAGGCGGCCGCGTCGCCGATGAGCGCCCAGTTGGGCCCGGCGACGCCCGAGACCGCACCCCCCATCGGCAGCAGCGCACTGGTCGGCATCCGCAGCTCCCCCGAGAGCCCGAACTCCTCGCGGCGCAGGTCGGCGTAGTGCTGCATCAGCGGCCGGATCGCCACGTCGGCGGGTCGTGCGGCGGTGGCCAGGGTGCCGACGCCGAGGTTCACGGTGCCGTCGCCCAGCGGGAAGATCCAGCCGTAGCCCGACAGCACCTCGCCCGCCTCGTCGCGCAGCTCGAGGTGGCTGGAGATCCAGGGATCGTCGGAGGCGGTCGAGTCGACGTAGCTGCGGCCGGCCACGCCGTAGACGGTGTCGCGGTGCCACTCGCGGCCGAGCAGCTTGCCGAGCGGCGAGCGCACCCCGTCGGCCACGACGAGCTGCTGGCAGCGCACCTCCACGCGTTCGCCGGCCCCCTCGGTGCCGCGCGCACGCTCGAGCACCACGGCAGCCACCCGACCGCCGTCGCGGCGTACGTCGACCGCGCGGAGGCCGTCGGCACCGTGCGCGCCGGCCTTGACCGCCCGCGACCGGACGTGGTCGTCGAGCTCGGTGCGGGCCACGGCGGAGCCGTGGGCCGGCAGCGTGCCGCCCGGCCAGGGCAG
Source organism: Nocardioides marmoraquaticus (assembly GCF_054777915.1). Lineage (NCBI taxonomy): Bacteria > Bacillati > Actinomycetota > Actinomycetes > Propionibacteriales > Nocardioidaceae > Nocardioides > Nocardioides marmoraquaticus. Next base: position 66,687 of record NZ_BAAHAA010000002.1, read on the forward strand.
CAGCAGGGTCTGCCCGAAGCCGTGGGCGCGCAGGCCCCAGTTGACGGTGTGCGAGCGCACCCAGTCGCCCAGCCCGAGCCGGTCGAGCTCGGCGACCGCGCGGGGCGTCAGGCCGTCGCCGCAGGTCTTGTCGCGGGGGAAGACCGCCGCGTCGGCGAGCACGACCTCACGACCGGCCTCGGCCAGCCACGCGGCCGCCGCGGCGCCGGCGGGCCCGGACCCGACGACCAGCACGTCGGTCTCGCGGGGCAGGGCGTGGGTGCTCACCGCCCCATTGTCCCAGCGGGCTCCCAACCGCGGCACGAGGGCCACGACCGGGAGCCCGCTGCGGAGCGGGCCCGACCTCAGGGCCTCCGGCAGGCCGGGTGCGAGAGCAGCTCGACGGCGGTGCTGCCGCACCAGGGGCCCTCGCCCCACCACCGAGGATGCCGTGGCGCGTCACGGGTCGCAGAGACCGACCGAGACGTCACAGCAGTCCCCTCGCTCGGAAGGCGCGGTCGTAGATCTCGCGCACGACGGCCTGCTTGCGGAGGTTGTACTGCATCGTGTGCTCCCCCGCGGCCCGGGCCGCGGCGGCAGCATCGCGCTTGGCAGCGGCGTACCGCTCGCGCTCCTCGGCGTGCTCGCGCAGCCAGTCGCGGAAGATCCGGTGCCGCACCGGCTCGGCCGCCCCGGGACCGAACACGTGCAGGTTGCAGCGCGGCGCCTCGTGCACCAGGCACCGGTGCTCCTGCCACCACGGCTCGCGCACCACCAGCACGAAACCGGCCCGCTCCAGCTCGGGCAGGTACGACGCCTCGGCCGCCGGGTCGGCGACGGTGAGGTCGAGGTCGACCACCGGCTTCGCCGGCAGCCCGGGCACGGCGGTGGAGCCGACGTGCTGCAGCCCCAGCACCCGCACGCCGAGCGCGTCACGCACCCGGGTCATCAGCGCCTCGGCGGTCCTCAGCCACCCCGGGTCGGGGTCGACGACCTCGACGTCGGTGCGGGGGCGGTGGACCCCCACCCAGGGAGTCCGTCCCGGCGGCGCCTCGTCGTCGTGGTGGCGGGTGATCTCCGAGCGGTCCACCGGCGCACCCTACGTCCGCGGACCACGAGCCTCCTGGACGCGCCAGACCCCCGCCCGGAGTCCCGGACGGGGGTCTGGTCTCAGCTGGCCTGACGGCCCTCGATCAGTTCTGGTAGGAACCGAAGTCGAAGTCGTCGAGGGCCACGGTGGGGGCGGCCTGACCGAAGTAGTCGTCACCGTAGTTGTCGTAGCCCGTGACGGCGTACGCCGCGGCGCGCGCCTCCTCGGTGGGCTCGACCCTCACGTTGCGGTAGCGCTCCAGGCCGGTGCCGGCCGGGATGAGCTTGCCGATGATGACGTTCTCCTTCAGACCCATCAGCGAGTCGGACTTGCCGTTGATCGCCGCGTCGGTCAGCACCCGGGTGGTCTCCTGGAAGGAGGCCGCCGAGAGCCACGACTCCGTGGCCAGCGAGGCCTTGGTGATGCCCATCAGCACCGGACGACCCGAGGCGGGCGTCTGGCCCTCGGAGACCGCGCGGCGGTTCTCCTCCTCGTAGCGCACTCGGTCGACGAGGTCGGACGGGAGCAGCTTGGTGTCGCCGGACTCGATCACCGTGACCCGGCGCAGCATCTGCCGGACGATGATCTCGATGTGCTTGTCGTGGATCGACACGCCCTGGCTGCGGTAGACCTGCTGGACCTCGGCCACCAGGTGCTCCTGGGCCTTGCGGACGCCGAGGATGCGGAGCACGTCCTGCGGGTCGGGGGTGCCCTGGGTCAGCTTCTGGCCCACACCGATGTGGTCGCCGTCGGCGACCAGCAGGCGCGAGCGCTTGCTGACGGGGTACTCCTGCACGTCCGAGCCGTCGTCGGGGGTGACGAGGACCTTGCGGGCCTTGTCGGTGTCCTCGATCTCGACCCGGCCGGCCGCCTCCGAGATGGGGGCGCGGCCCTTGGGCGAGCGGGCCTCGAAGAGCTCGACCACGCGGGGCAGGCCCTGCGTGATGTCGTCGGCCGAGGCCACACCACCGGTGTGGAAGGTGCGCATCGTCAGCTGCGTGCCGGGCTCACCGATCGACTGCGCCGCGATGATGCCGACGGCCTCACCGATGTCGACGAGCTTGCCGGTGGCCAGCGAGCGGCCGTAGCACTTGGCGCAGGTGCCGGTGCGGGCGTCGCAGGTGAGCACGGAGCGCACCTTGACCGTCTCGATGCCGGCCTGCACCAGCTCCTCGATGGTCGCGTCGCCGAGGTCGCCACCCGCCGGGACGACGACGTCGCCCGAGTCGGGGTGCACCACGTCGACGGCCGCCGCACGGGCGTACGCCGAGGTCTCGACGTTGTCGTCCTTGCGGACCACGCCGTCCTCGCCGCGGACGCCGATCACCTTGTTCATGCCGCGCTCGGTGCCGCAGTCGTCCTCACGGATGATGACGTCCTGCGACACGTCGACGAGACGACGCGTCAGGTAGCCCGAGTCGGCGGTGCGCAGCGCGGTGTCGGCCAGGCCCTTGCGGGCGCCGTGGGTGGAGATGAAGTACTCCAGCACCGACAGTCCCTCGCGGAAGTTGGCCTTGATCGGGCGCGGGATGATCTCGCCCTTCGGGTTGGCCACCAGACCACGCATGGCCGCCACCTGACGCATCTGCATCATGTTTCCGGACGCGCCGGAGTCGACCATCATGTAGATCGGGTTGAGCCGGGAGAAGTTCTTCTCCATGGCCCGCGCGACCTCGTTGGAGGCCTGCGTCCAGATCTCGATGAGCTCCTGGCGGCGCTCGTCGTCGGTGATCAGGCCCAGCTCGGCCTGGCTCTGCACCTTGGCCGCCTTGGCCTCGTAGCCCGAGAGGATCTCGGCCTTCGAGTCCGGGGTGACGACGTCCTCGATGGAGACCGTGACGCCCGAGATGGTGGCGTAGCGGAAGCCCGCCTCCTTCAGCGCGTCGAGCGAGTTGGCCACCTCGACCTTGGTGTAGCGCTCGGCGAGGTTGTTGACGATGCGACCCAGCTCGCGCTTGCCGACGCCGTAGTTGACGTACTCGTAGTTGGCCGGGAGCGTCTCGTTGAAGAGCGCACGGCCGAGCGTCGTCTCGCGGACCTCGTCGTCGATGCGGATGCGCACCTTCGACTGCAGCGCGATCTCGCCGCGGTCCATCGCCATGATCGCCTCGGCGACCGAGGAGAACGACCGGCCCTCGCCCACGGCGCCCTCGTCCTCACGGGTGAGGAAGAAGATGCCGATGATCATGTCCTGGGTCGGCATCGTCACCGGGCGACCGTCGGACGGCTTGAGGATGTTGTTGGTCGACAGCATCAGGATCCGCGCCTCGGCCTGGGCCTCGGCCGACAGCGGCAGGTGCACCGCCATCTGGTCACCGTCGAAGTCGGCGTTGAAGGCCGAGCACACGAGCGGGTGGATCTGGATGGCCTTGCCCTCGATCAGCTGCGGCTCGAAGGCCTGGATGCCGAGGCGGTGCAGCGTGGGTGCGCGGTTGAGCAGCACCGGGTGCTCCGCGATGACCTCCTCGAGCACGTCCCAGACCTCCGGACGCACGGCGCGCTCGACCATCCGCTTGGCGGACTTGATGTTCTGCGCGTGCGAGAGGTCGACCAGGCGCTTCATCACGAACGGCTTGAACAGCTCGATCGCCATGTACTTCGGCAGACCGCACTGGTGCAGCTTGAGCTGCGGTCCCGACACGATCACCGAGCGGCCGGAGTAGTCGACGCGCTTGCCGAGGAGGTTCTGGCGGAAGCGGCCCTGCTTGCCCTTGAGCATGTCGGACAGCGACTTCAGGGGCCGGTTGCCCGGTCCCGTGACGGGACGCCCGCGGCGGCCGTTGTCGAACAGCGAGTCGACGGCCTCCTGCAGCATCCGCTTCTCGTTGTTGACGATGATCTCGGGCGCGCCGAGGTCGAGCAGCCGCTTGAGGCGGTTGTTGCGGTTGATGACGCGGCGGTACAGGTCGTTGAGGTCGGAGGTCGCGAAGCGGCCACCGTCGAGCTGCACCATCGGACGCAGGTCCGGCGGGATCACCGGGACGGCGTCGAGCACCATGCCCATGGGCGAGTTGCCGGTCTTGCGGAAGGCGTCGACCACCTTGAGCCGCTTGAGCGCACGGACCTTCTTCTGGCCCTTGCCGTTGGCGATGGTGTCGCGGAGGTTCTCGACCTCCTCGGCGATGTCGAAGGTCTCGAGGCGCTTCTGGATCGCCGTGGCGCCCATGTGGCCCTCGAAGTACTTGCCGAACCACGCGGTCATCTCGCGGTAGAGCATCTCGTCGCCCATGAGGTCCTGGACCTTCAGGTTCTTGAAGGTGTTCCAGACCTCCTCGAGGCGGGCGAGCTCGGCGTCGGAGCGCTTGCGCATGGCGGTCATCTCGCGCTCGGCGCCGTCCTTGACCTTGCGCTTGGCGTCGGACTTGGCGCCCTCCTCCTCGAGCTGCGCCAGGTCGGTCTCGAGCTTCTTGGCCCGCTCCTCGATCTGGTTGTCGCGGCGGTTCTCGAGGCTCTTGCGCTGCAGCCCGACCTTGCCCTCGAGGTCGGAGAGGTCGCGGTGGCGCGCCTCGTCGTCGACGGAGGTGATCATGTAGGCGGCGAAGTAGATGACCTTCTCGAGGTCCTTCGGCGCCAGGTCGAGCAGGTAGCCGAGCCGGCTGGGGACACCCTTGAAGTACCAGATGTGGGTGACCGGGGCGGCCAGCTCGATGTGGCCCATGCGCTCGCGGCGCACCTTGGAACGGGTCACCTCGACGCCGCAGCGCTCGCAGATGATGCCCTTGAAGCGGACCCGCTTGTACTTACCGCAGTAGCACTCCCAGTCGCGGGTGGGTCCGAAGATCTTCTCGCAGAAGAGGCCGTCACGCTCGGGCTTGAGCGTGCGGTAGTTGATGGTCTCCGGCTTCTTGACCTCGCCGTGGCTCCAGGCGCGGATCTCGTCCGCGGTGGCCAGGCCGATCTTGAGCTGGTCGAAGAAATTCACGTCGAGCACAGTGGCTGCTTCCCTCGTGGTGTCTGTGAAGAGAGGTGGATCAGGGGGGTGGGGGGCGTCAGGCGGGGCGGTGCGGACCCGGAGGACCGCACCGCCCGCGCACTCACACCTCTTCGACCGAGCTGGGCTCGCGGCGCGACAGGTCGATGCCGAGCTCCTCGGCGGCACGGAAGACGTCGTCCTCCGCGTCGCGCATCTCGATCGCGGTGCCGTCCTGCGACAGCACCTCGACGTTGAGGCAGAGCGACTGCATCTCCTTGACGAGCACCTTGAACGACTCGGGGATGCCGGAGTCGGGGATGTTCTCGCCCTTGACGATGGCCTCGTAGACCTTGACGCGACCGGGCACGTCGTCGGACTTGATGGTGAGCAGCTCCTGCAGCGCGTACGCCGCGCCGTAGGCCTCCATCGCCCACACCTCCATCTCACCGAAGCGCTGGCCACCGAACTGGGCCTTACCGCCGAGCGGCTGCTGGGTGATCATCGAGTAGGGGCCGGTCGAGCGCGCGTGGATCTTGTCGTCGACCAGGTGGTGGAGCTTGAGGATGTACATGTAGCCCACCGACACCGGGTCGGGGAACGGCTCCCCGGAGCGGCCGTCGAACAGGTCGGCCTTGCCGGACTCGCCCACCATGCGCACGCCGTCGCGGTTGGGACGGCTGGCGCCGAGCAGACCCACGATCTCGTCCTCGCGGGCGCCGTCGAAGACGGGCGTCGCGACGTTGGTGTCGGGGTCGGCCTTGTCGGCGTGGATCTTGATGAGGCGCTGCTTCCAGTCCTCGTCGTTGCCGCCCTCGGAGAGGTCGAGGTCCCAGCCGTTCTTGGCCAGCCAGCCCAGGTGCAGCTCGAGGATCTGGCCGATGTTCATCCGGCGGGGCACGCCCAGCGGGTTGAGGATGACGTCGACCGGGGTGCCGTCCTCCATGAACGGCATGTCCTCGATCGGCAGGATCTTGGCGATGACGCCCTTGTTGCCGTGGCGCCCGGCGAGCTTGTCGCCGACCGAGATCTTGCGCTTCTGCGCGACGTAGACGCGCACCAGCTGGTTGACGCCCGGGGGCAGCTCGTCGCCGTCCTCGCGGTTGAACTCGCGGACGCCGATGACCGTGCCGGACTCGCCGTGCGGCACCTTCATCGAGGTGTCGCGCACCTCGCGCGCCTTCTCGCCGAAGATCGCGCGGAGCAGCCGCTCCTCCGGGGTCAGCTCGGTCTCGCCCTTGGGCGTGACCTTGCCGACCAGGATGTCGCCGGTGGTGACCTCGGCGCCGACGCGGATGATGCCGCGCTCGTCGAGGTCGGCCAGGACGTCGTCGGAGACGTTCGGGATGTCCCGGGTGATCTCCTCGGGGCCGAGCTTGGTGTCGCGGGCGTCGACCTCGTGCTCCTCGATGTGGATCGAGGTGAGGACGTCCTCCTGCACCAGGCGCTGGCTGAGGATGATGGCGTCCTCGTAGTTGTGGCCCTGCCACGGCATGAACGCCACGAGCAGGTTGGTGCCGAGCGCCATCTCGCCCTCGTCGGTGCACGGACCGTCGGCAATGGGGGTGCCCACCTCGACCCGGTCACCCTCGCTCACCAGCGGACGCTGGTTGATGCAGGTGCCCTGGTTGGAGCGGGTGAACTTCAGCAGCCGGTAGGACTTGTCGCCGCCCTCGTCGGTGAAGATCACGACCTCGTCGGCCGAGACGGACTTGACCACGCCGGCCACGTCGGAGGACACCACGTCGCCGGCGTCGACGGCGGCGCGGTACTCCATGCCGGTGCCGACCAGCGGCGCGTCGCTCTTGATGAGCGGCACGGCCTGGCGCTGCATGTTGGCCCCCATGAGGGCGCGGTTGGCGTCGTCGTGCTCGAGGAACGGGATCAGCGCGGTCGCGACCGACACCATCTGGCGCGGCGAGACGTCCATGAACTCGACCTCGTCGCGCGGGATGTCGACGGCCTCGCCGCCACGCGTGCGCACCAGCACCCGCTCGTCGACCAGGTTGCCCTGCTCGTCGAGGCGCGCGTTGGCCTGCGCGATGACGCGGGACTCCTCCTCGTCGGCGGTGAGGTGGTGGATCTCGTCGGTGACCCGGCCGTCGACGACGACGCGGTAGGGCGTCTCGACGAAGCCGAACGGGTTGATCCGGCCGTAGGAGGCCAGCGACCCGATCAGACCGATGTTGGGGCCCTCGGGCGTCTCGATCGGGCACATCCGGCCGTAGTGGCTGGGGTGCACGTCGCGGACGTCCATCTGCGCGCGGTCACGGCTGATGCCGCCGGGGCCGAGCGCGGAGAGGCGGCGCTTGTGGGTCAGACCGGCGATCGGGTTGGTCTGGTCCATGAACTGGCTCAGCTGCGAGGTGCCGAAGAACTCCTTCAGCGCCGCGACGACCGGACGGATGTTGATCAGCGACTGCGGCGTGATGGCCTCGACGTCCTGGGTCGTCATCCGCTCGCGGACCACCCGCTCCATGCGGGCCAGGCCGGTGCGCAGCTGGTTCTGGATCAGCTCGCCCACCGTGCGCATGCGGCGGTTGCCGAAGTGGTCGATGTCGTCGGCACGGACCTCGCGGGTCTCGCCGTGCGCGTCGACCACGGGCGTGCCGTCGGCCTGCTCGAGGGTCTCCTTGCCGGCGTGCAGCTCGACGATGTAGCGGATCGTCGCCACGATGTCGTCGACGGTCAGCGTCTGCTGGTCGAAGGCCTCGGTGGTGGCCAGCTTCTTGTTGATCTTGTAGCGGCCGACCTTGGCGAGGTCGTAGCGCTTGGGGTTGAAGTAGTAGTTCTGCAGCAGCGTCTGCGCAGCCTCGCGCGTCGGGGGCTCTCCCGGGCGGAGCTTGCGGTAGATGTCGAGCAGCGCCTCATCCTGCGTCTCGGTGTTGTCCTTCTCGAGGGTCGCCATGACGGACTCGTACTGGCCGAACTCCTCGCGGATCTGCTCGTTGGTCCAGCCGAGGGCCTTGAGCAGCACCGTGACGTTCTGCTTGCGCTTGCGGTCGAGGCGGACGCCGACCATGTCGCGCTTGTCGATCTCGAACTCGAGCCACGCACCGCGAGAAGGGATGACCTTCGCCGTGAAGATGTCCTTGTCGGAGGTCTTGTCGGCGCTGCGCTCGAAGTAGACGCCGGGCGAGCGGACCAGCTGCGAGACGACGACGCGCTCGGTGCCGTTGATGATGAAGGTGCCCTTGCGGGTCATCATCGGGAAGTCGCCCATGAAGACGGTCTGACCCTTGATCTCACCGGTCTCGCCGTTGGTGAACTCGGCGGAGACGTAGAGGGGGCGGGAGTAGGTGAAGTCCTTCTCCTTGCACTCCTCCTCGGTGTACTTCGGGTCGAGGAAGACGGGGTTCTCGAAGGAGAGCGACATCGTCTCCGAGAAGTCCTCGATCGGCGAGATCTCCTCGAAGATCTCGTGCAGGCCCGACTTGGTGGAGACGTCCTCGCCGTTCGCCTGGCGCTCGGAAACGCGCTGCTCCCAGCGCTCGTTGCCGACGAGCCAGTCGAAGCTGTCGGTCTGCAGCGCGAGCAGCTGCGGGACCTCGAGGGGTTCTGCGATCTTGGCGAAAGAGATGCGACGGGGTGAAGCGGCGTTACGGCGCGAAGCGGCCAAGGGTGGTGATCCTTCCGAGGCTCACGAAGTGGAGAAGTGCGCCACAGGACCCACCACAGGACCCGCCACCGGGAAGGCGAGCAGCATTTGAGGGAGGGCGCAAAGAATCAGGTTACAACATGCGCCCAGGCAGGGCCAATCCCGGGTGCACCCAGGTCGGGGTCCGGAGCCGACACCCTACCCCCGCCCCGCCCTCCCGGTCAGCAGGACGCCACGGCCCGGGTCGGGCCGTCCGGCTCGGCCCCTGGGCTCAGTAGCTGCGGACGTCGCTGACGAGCCAGCGCCCGTCGCGCTCCTGCATCGTCATCGAGACCCGGTTCAAGAAGACCTGCGGCTCCTGGTCCTGCTTCTCGGAGGTCTGGTTGACGAACACCAGCACCCGCGCGGTGCGGCCGTCGTCGGCGACGTCGACGACGCCCGAGCCGACGGCCTGCGCCTGCACCGTGGCCTTGGTCTGCACGGCAGCGCCCGGGGAGCCGTCGGGCTGCTCGGAGAGCAGCCGGAAGTTCTTGGTGAACTCCTGCTTGAAGTCGCCCGTCAGGTAGCCCTCGGCACGCTTCTGGTCGGTCGCGAGGTCCTCGTAGTCGTAGGACAGGATCGCCTCCGCCGCCTGCTCGGCGGCGACGGTCGCCTGGTCTCGGGCGTCGGCGACCCGCGCCTCGGCGCTGACCTCCCGGCCCAGCCAGACGCTGGCGCCGGCCAGGGCCAGCACGAGCACGAGCAGCGCCACCAGACCCAGGACGGGCGTGCGGCCCAGCGTCCGCACGAACCAGCCCGGGCTGCGCTGCCCCTCGTCGGTCGGTGCCGGCTCGTCTGCCGGCTCGGCTGCCGGCTCGTCTGCCGGCTCGGCTGTCGGCTCGGCTGCCGGCTCGGCTGCCGGCTCGTCGAGCACCGTGGCCGCAGGCTGGGTCGCCCGCGCCGCCGGGGCCTCGAGCGTCGCGTCGTACGCCGCTCGACGGGCAGGTTCGAGCAGGGTCTCGGCGGCCTCGTTGGCCGCGCGGAACTGACCGGAGCCGGGCTCGGCGCGGTCGGTGGCGGCGCGCCAGGCGGCACGGACCTCCTCGGCCGAGGCGTCGCGCTCGACGCCGAGGACGTCGTACCAGGTCGGGGCGGCCATGCGATCAGCTCACCGGGGTGAAGCCGTCGACCAGCCAGTCGCCGTCGACCTTCACCAGGTCGATGGCCCAGCGGTAGTGGTGCTCGATGTCGCCCTGCTTGGTGCTGACGTCGGCGTCGTGGGCGACGAGCACCGTGGCCTTGTCGGAGGTGAGGTCGGAGACGCCGGTGACGAGGACCTTGCCGGTGCCCTTGACCTCGGCGGTGCGGTAGGCGTCCTCCAGCGCCTCGAGCGTGCCCTTGTTCTCCTTCTTGGCCTTCGTGGTCAGCAGCGCGTCGACACCCTCGACGTACTCGTCGAACTTGCTGCCGTCGACGTTGTCCATGCGCAGCGTGAACTGCTCGGCCACCGTCGTGGCCTCGGCCCGCTCGCGGGCGGAGGGCAGCACGGGCCCCGCCGACGGGTCGAACGGGTCGGCGGTCGGGTTGGCCTTGCGGTAGGCGAGGTAGCCGGTAGAGACGAGGCCGACGACGAGCAGCAGCGCCAGCACCAGGGCGGTCGCCGCGCGGGCGACCGACCCGGTCGCGATAGCACGGGCAGGACGGTCGGCGGCGGGACGGGGGTCCTCGCCGTGGACGTCAGGCATGGGGAGACTCCTGGCTACTGGTTGCTGGGCAACGCCGGCTGCAGCAGCGACCACTTCCAGGCGTCGGTCCCGAAGACCGCGTCCGCGCCGCCGTCGTAGGCGATGCGCGGCTCGGTGCCGTCGGCCCAGACGACGTCGCCGCTGGTGGGATCGTACGTCGCCACCGGTGAGCGGAAGGCCGTGCCGGCCCGGTTGGCCGGCGTCTTCTCGGCGCCGCGGGGGTTCTTCGAGCCGTCGCGGCAGCCGACGTCCTCGGGCAGCGGCTTCTCGGAGCGGTCCTGGGGGTCGCGCGGCGGACGCACGTAGCCGGCCTCGCAGACCGGGGACTGCAGCGAGCTCAGCACGAGGCCGAAGTTGGCGTTGTAGACGCCGCCGCCCTGGGGGTTGGCGACGGTGTAGCCGCCCGCGACGACGTAGGGGTAGATGACCATCAGCTGGCGGATGCCCGGCAGGTACTGCCGCACGACCTCGCCGGTCGTGACCAGCTTGTTGATCAGCTGGCCGAGGTCGACCCGGTTGCGCTCGAGGAAGACGCGCAGCTCGTCGGCGGTCGCCGAGCCCTCGTCGATGACGCGGCGCAGGTCGGCGTCGCTCGACGCCAGCGTGTCGGTGAACAGCCGCAGGTCGCGCGAGAAGCTGCGGATCGCCGAGCCCTTGTCGACCTGCGTCTGCAGCACGGTGCGGCCGTCGCGGATCAGCCGCACGGTGCTGGCGAAGTTGGCGTCGGCGGTGTCGATGAACTCCGTCGAGGTGTCGATGATCTGGCCGATGTCGGGACCGGCGCCCTCGAAGGCCGCACCCGCCTCGGCGATCACGGTGCGCAGGTCGCCCTGCGGTACGGACCCGACGAAGTTGGTCAGGTCGGTGAGCAGCTTGGTCGTCTGGATGGGGGTCTCGGTGTCGGCGGTGTCGATGGTCGAGCCCTGCTCGAGGTAGGGCCCGGAGTCCTGCTGCGGCTGCAGCTCGACGTACTGCTCGCCGACCGCCGACTTGTTGCCGACCAGTGCCAGGGTGTCGGCCGGGATGTCGTCGTGGTCCTTCTCGATCGACAGCTCGACGTCGACCCCGTCGCGGGTGAGCTTCAGGTCGGCGACCCGGCCCACCTGGACGCCGCGGTAGGTGACCTCGGCGTCGGTGAAGATGCCGCCGGACTGCGCGAACGCCGCCGTCACGGTGTAGGTGGAGTCGTAGAACAGCCGGTCGAGGCGGGCGTAGCGCGCCCCGACGTAGGTGACGCCGACGAGCGTGATGATCAGGAAGATCAGCAGCTGTCGCTTCGTGGTCGCGGTGATCATCGGGTCGTCGCCACCCCTTGCATCAGCAGCGTGCCGATCCCCGGGTCCAGGCCGCGGCGGCCCAGGTCGAAGGGATCGATCTGGAACGGGTCGTCGTACGCCGGCGCGGCCCGGCCGGTGAGCCCGCCGAGCAGGCCACCGCCTCCGTCGCCGCCGAGGAGGCTGCCGCCGCCGGAGCCGCCCAGGGCGCCGCCGACGGCACCGAGGGTGCCATCGAGCAGGTCTTGTACCTGTGGCGGTGTCAGAATGCCTAGGAGGTCCAGGACATCGGGCAGGAGTGCCCCCGCCCGCTCTATCACGTCGGTCACGTCAATGACCTCGCAGTTGTCTTTCACAGCCTGGACAACGTCGCGCAGGATGCGCCGCGTTAGCACAGTCGCCAGCCTCTGCTGCTCGCGCTTCGAGATCAGAGGAGTGTCTGGCAAGGCAGCCACGGCGCGGTCCACGCCTCGCGTCACGTTTGCGCGCGTGGTGTCGAGAAGCTGATCCACGGTCGGGCACAGCGGTGCCAAGGGGTTGTCGATCTCGATGGGTCCGATCGGCAGGTCGGCGAGGTCGAGGTCGAGGTCGACCGAGAGGTTGGTGTAGTCGCCTTGGCGGAACTGGCGCGCGACCTGCGGGTCGCGACCGACCGCCTCGTCGATGAAGGGGTAGGTCAGGATCACGTTGATGGAGTCGGGCACGTCCTGCCCGGCGTCGGCAAGGTTGCGCAGCACCGGACCGAGGTCGCGCAGGCTGTTGATGGTCGCCTGCTTGGACTCACGGATGACGCGGGTGCCGATGCCGGAGAGCCGGTCGAGCGAGCGCAGCAGCCGGACCAGGTCGTCGCGCTGGCGGTTCAGCGAGCGCAGCGCCGCCGGCACGTCGTCGAGGGCGTTCTCGATGGTGCCCTGCTGGGCGCGGGCCTCGCGGGCGAGCCGGTTGGTGTTCTCGAGGGCCGCGACGATGGTGGCGCGGTTGTCGTCGAGGGTGCCGACGAAGGTGCTGATCTGCCGCAGCACCGAGCGGACGTCGCCGGACCGGCCGTCGAGGGCGAGGTTGAGCTCCTCGGTGATGCTCTTGAGCTGGCCGACCCCGCCGCCGTTGAGCAGCAGGGCGAGCGCACCGAAGACCTCCTCGATCTCCGGGTTGCGGCCGGTGCGGTCGAGGCCGATCACGGCGTCGTCGGCGAGCAGGTCGCTGCTGGGGTCGCTCGGCTCCTCGAGCGAGACGAACTTCTCGCCCAGGAGACTGGTCTGGCGCAGCTGGGCGGCGGTGTTCGCCGGGATCTTGGCGTCGCGCCGGATCGACATCTCGACCTCGGCGACGTAGCCGTCGAGCGACACCGCGGTCACCTTGCCGACGTTGACGTCGTCGAGCTTGACCGTGGAGTTCGGCACCAGGTCGAGCACGTCGCGGAAGCGCGCGGTCACGGTGATCGGGTCGTCGCCGGCGTCGGGGCCACCGGGCAGCGGGGCGTCGTAGACCGAGCAACCGGTGAGGGCGAGCGCGCCGACCACGGCACCGACCACGGCCTTGACGCCGCCCCTGCGGGCACGGGCGAGGGCGTTCACGGCGCCACCTCCAGCAGCCCGCCGAGCGAGCGGTCGACGGGGGTCCGGGTGACGGTGCCGGGCTTGCTGCCCGGCAGCGCGGCCGCACGGCCGGTCAGGCCCTGCAAGCCCTCGAGGCTCGGCGCACCGGTGCCGCCCTGCTGCTGCAGAGTTTCAATCACACCGCCGAGCCTGTCGCAGGTGCCGGCTGGCACATTTGAGCCGAGGAGGCCGCAGACAAAGCGAAGTGGGTTCTCGAGCAGTCGTGTCTCGAGCTGGCCGAAGTCGTTGCGGACGTCGAGCGTGCCGGCGTCGGTGTTGCCGGCGAGGAACAGGTTGTTGAGGGCGGCCGGGGCCGTGCGCAGGATCTGGTCGAGCTCGTCTCGGCGGTCGACCAGGGTCGTGGCGAGCCGGTTGAGGCCCTTGATGTTGCGCGACAGGGCGCCCTTGTTCTCCTGGACGAAGGTGCGGATCTCACGCATCGCGACGCCGAGGTCGCGCAGCGCCTGCGCGAGCTCCTGACGCTCGTCGGCGAGTACCGCGGCGCCGCTCTGCAGCGAGTCGTTGAAGGCACGCACGGTGTCGTCGTTCTCGGCCAGCGTGGTCGTGAACTGCTGCACCTGCTCGAGGGAGCCGAAGAGCTCGTCCTTGTTGTCGGCCAGCGTCTTGGTGAGCGCGCCGACGTCCTCCAGGGTCTGGTTGAGCTGGGCCCCCTGGCCGCCGAGGTTGCGGGCGGTGGAGTCGAGCAGCCGGGTGAGCGGGCCGACGCCGCCCTCGACCGGCCGGTTGGTCTGCTCGGGGCCGAGCGCGACCGTCAGCTGGTTGATCGAGCCGAAGATCTCGTCGAGCTCGAGCGGGGTCGCGGTCTGCTCGACGCCGAGGGTGGCGCCGTCGGGCAGCTTCTCGCCGCCGTCGTACGCCGGGGTCAGCTGCACGAAGCGGTCGCCGACGATGGTCGGCGCGATGATGGCGGCCTTGGCGTCGGCCGGGACGTCGTACTTCGCGTCGTAGCTCATCTCGACCCGGACGACGGTGCCGCGCGGCACCACGGTCTCCACGGTGCCGACCGCGACGCCGAGGATGCGCACGTCGGAGCCCTCGTAGAGCGAGACGGTGCGGGGGAAGTCGGCGGTCAGGTAGCGCTTCTCGCCCCCCGGCCAGAACAGCACGAGGGCACCGACGACCAGCGCGACCACGAGGACCACGCCGATGAGCGGATTGATCTTGGACAGCGCGCGCATCAGTTCGACCCTCCCGTGGGCAGCGGGAGCTTGGGGGTGGTGAAGGGGAAGTTCTCGATCGCCACCTCGAACCACGGGCCGTTGCCAAGGACGTTGGTGAAGACGCGGTAGAACGGCGCCATCAGGCGCAGCGCCTCGTCGAGGTTGTTCTGGTTCTTCAGCAGGACGTCGACGACGCCCTCGAGGTTGCGCAGCGCCGGCTTGAGGTCGGCGCGCGACTCGCGCACCAGCGCGGTCAGCTCGCGCGAGAGCCGGCTGGTGGAGACGAGCAGGGTGTTGACGGCCTCGCGGCGCGCCACCAGGGCCCGCAGCACGAGGTCGCTGTTGCGCATCAGCTCGACGAGGTCGTCGTCGCGGGCGGCCAGGGTGCCGGAGACGGTGTCGAGGTTGCGGAGCAGCTCGCCGATCTCGTCGTTGCGGCTGGCCACGGTGCGCGAGAGGCGCGAGAGCCCACGCAGGGTGCCCTGGAACGCCGCCGGCGTGTCGTCGGTGAGCTCGGCCAGGGTGTCGACGGCCTCGGCCAGCTGGTCGGTGTCGATGGCCTCGGCACGCGAGGCCAGGCCCTCGAAGGCGGAGACGACGTCGAAGGCCGAGGTGGTGCGGCTGCGCGGGATGGTGGAGCCGGCCTCGAGCTGGCCCTCCCCCGCCGGCACGAGCGCGACGAAGACGTCGCCCAGCAGGGTCTTGACCCGGATGTCGGCCTCGGTCTCGGTGCCGAACTTCGACGGGGTGTCGACGCGGAGCTCGGCGACGACCTGGTTGCCGTCGAGCTCCATGCTCTCGACCTGGCCGACGCGGACGCCGGCGATGCGGACCTCGTCGCCGGCCTTGAGCCCGCTGGCGTCGGAGAAGGCCGCCTTGTAGGTGTCGCCGCCGCCGATGAGCGGCAGCGCGGCCGCGTTGAAGGCGGCGAGCAGCAGGGCGGCGATGACGGCGATGCTGATGGCGCCGATCACCACCGGGTTGCGCTCGCGGAACGGGGTGCTCATGACAGGTTGCACCTCCTGTCCTCGTCGAGCAGGCTCGTGGAGTAGGTCACCGTCGTCAGCTTCCTGCCGTTGAGCTGCACGTTGGCGTTGAACTGGCAGAGGTAGAAGTTGAAGAACGAGCCGTTGACGGCCGTGCGGCCGATCTTCTCCAGCTTGATCGGGAGGATCTGCAGCGAGCGGTCGATCTCGCCACGGCCCTCCACGAGGTTGCCGCTGAGGCGTCGCAGCTGCTTGACGTCCTCCACGAGGGGCTCGCGGATGCCGACGGCGAGGTCGGCGGTCTCGTTGGCCAGCGCGGAGATCGAGTCGAGCGACCCCAGGATCGCCTCCCGGTCGTCGGCCAGGCCCTTCATCAGGTCACGGAAGTCGGTGATCAACCCGTTGAGCTGGGCGTCGCGCTCCGAGAGCGTGCCGAGCACGGAGTTCAGGTTGGTGATGACCTCGCCGATGATGCGGTCGCGGTCGGCGAGCTCGTTGGTCAGCGACGCGGTGCTCTGCAGCAGGCCGTTGAGGGTGCCGCCCTCGCCCTGGAAGGTCGCGACGACCTCGGCCGACAGCTTGTTGATGTCGGCCGGCGACAGCGCCGTGAACAGCGGCTTGAAGCCGTTGAAGAGCACGGTCAGGTCGAGCGCCGGCTCGGTGCGCTCGAGCGGGATGGTGCTGTCCTGCGGCAGGCGCTCGAGGCTGCCCACGCCCTGCGTCAACGAGATGTAGCGCTGGCCGACCAGGTTGCGGTAGCGGATGTTGGCCGTCGAGCTCTCGGTGACGACCGAGGAGTTGGCGACGCTGAAGGTGATCAGCGCCCGGTCGCGGTCGACGATCTCGACGCCCTTGACCGACCCCACCTTGACGCCCGCGATGCGGATGTCGTCGCCCTTCACGACGCCGGTGGCGTCGCTGAAGACCGCCTTGTAGTCGCGCGCGGAGGCGAAGGTGAAGTTGCCGATGAGGATCACGAGCACGCCCGTGGCGAGCGAGGTGACCAGGATGAACACCATGAGGCGGACCAGGTCGGCACTGGTCTTCTTGTCGAGGACGCTCATCGGGGCCCCCGCTCTGGTGTGGGCGAGGCGAGCAGCAGCGTGGGGTGGTTCATCGCATGCTCACCTCCGTGCCGGCGAAGGCCGGGGCGAACAGCAGCGTGGAGACGTCGGACATCTCCTCGACCGGGGTGCCGAGCAGCGGGCTGAGGATCGAGTTGAACATGGCCTTCTGCGAGGGGGTGCCGGAGGGACCGACGCTGATCTTCGAGCGCGAGACGCCGCCCACCGTGACGGGCTCGTCGGCCGCCGCCGACGCCGGCGACGCGACCGGCCGGCCGAAGCCGGGCGCGGTGCGCTGACCGCCCTTGCCGATCCCGTTGACGCCGTCGTCGATGTTGGGGAACCGCGGGTAGGGGATCGGCGGGTTGGGCAGCCCGGCGCAGTTCGGGGAGTTCGCCGCCCCGAAGACCTGCCGGTCGCCACCGTCGTACGGCTGCAGGTTGTTGGTGATGACGTTGAGGTCGATGTGGAAGATGAAGTCGCGGAACGTCGAGGCCAGCCGCGGCGCCTGCTTGACGATGCCGCGGAGCAGGCACGGGTAGGTCGAGGAGTACTGCGCCAGCAGCGCCAGCGTCGGCTCGCTCAGCTTGGCCAGCCGGATGATGTTGTTGCCGTTGTCGTTCAGGAACCCGGTCGTGGTGTCGGAGAACGACGTCAGGTCGCGCAGGAAGGCGTTGAGCGTCTGCTCCTTCTCGACCAGCGTGTTGCCGGTGAGGGTGACGTTGCGCAGCACCCTCGCGAGGTCGGGGAAGACGTCGGCGTAGGTGTCGGTGACGGTCACGAGCAGCTCGAGGTCGTCGATCAGTGCGGGCAGCTCGGGGTTGAAGCGCCTGAGGTAGCCGTCGAGGGTCTCGATGCTCTCGCCGATCTTCTCGCCGCGTCCCTCCAGGGCCGTGGCGAGCGCGTTCAGCGTGTAGTTGAGCTCGGCGGGCTGGATGCTGCGCAGCAGCGGGTAGAGGTCGTTGAGCACCCGCTCGACCTCGACCGGCATCTCGGTCTGCTTGATCGTCTGGCCCGCCGCGAGCGGCTTCGGGCTCGGGTCGCTCGGGACGACGAGGTCGACGAACTTCTCGCCGAACAGCGTCTTCGGCACGATCTGCGCGGTGACGTTGTCGGGGATCTGGTCGATCTCGTCCGGCCTGATGCCGAGGTCGATGATCGCGCCCTCCGAGCCGCCGGCGCGCATGTCCTGCACCTGCCCGACGATGACGCCACGGATCTTGACGTCGGCGCGCTCGGGCAGCTGCAGGCCGGCGGTGCCGGCCTCGAGGGTGACGTCGTCGAACTTCGAGAAGGTCTGGTTGAAGATCGCTGCCACCAGCCAGACGGCCAGGGCCAGTGACCCCACGAAGAGGGCACCGAGGAGTCGGTGGCGCTTCAGCAGTGCGTTCATCAGCTATCCCGCCAGCCTGACCGTGGTCGCGGAGCCCCAGATGGCCATCGACAGCAGCAGGTCGATGACGTTGACGGCGACGATCGAGGTGCGCACCGCGCGGCCCACGGCCACGCCGACGCCGGCGGGACCTCCCGAGGCGGTGTAGCCGTGGTAGCAGTGGATGAGGATGACCACGACGCTGAAGACCAGCACCTTGCCGAACGACCACAGCACGTCACCGGGTGGCAGGAACAGGTCGAAGTAGTGGTCGTAGGTGCCGGCACTCTGGCCGTAGAAGGTCGTCACCGTCACCCGCGTCGCGACGTACGACGACATCAGGCCGACGACGTAGAGCGGGACGATCGCGACGAGACCGGCCACGATGCGCGTGGTCACCAGGAACGGCATCGACGGGATCGCCATGACCTCGAGGGCGTCGACCTCCTCGGAGATGCGCATGGCGCCGAGCTGGGCGGTGAAGCCGCAGCCCACCGTCGCCGCCAGTGCGATGCCGGCGACCAGCGGGGCGATCTCGCGGGTGTTGAAGTAGGCCGAGACGAAGCCCGCGAACGGTGCGGTGCCGATCTGGTCGAGCGCGGCGTAGCCGGACAGGCCGACCTGGGCGCCGGTGAAGAACGTCATCGCCAGGATGACGCCGACGGTTCCGCCGATGACGGCGAGCGCCCCGGTGCCGAGGGTGACCTCGGCGAGCAGCCGCAGGATCTCCTTGGGGTAGCGCGTGACCGAGCGCGGCGTCGCGATCAGCGCGCGGATGTAGAAGGCGAGCTGCTCGCCCATCGTGTCCAGCGACTTCATCGGCCGCTGGTAGACCTGCTTGACGTCGGCCATCGACCTCACCCTGTCTTCGGTGGGACGACTTGGAGGTAGATGGCACTCACCACGAAGTTGACGATGAACAGCAGGACGAAGGTGATGACGACCGACTGGTTGACCGCGTCGCCCACGCCCTTGGGACCGCCGCCGGCGTTCATGCCCATGTAGGAGGCCACGATCGCGGCGAGCAGGCCGAAGATGAGGGCCTTGATCATGCCGACCCACAGGTCGGGGAGCTGGGCCAGCGCGGTGAAGCTCGCGAGGTAGGCACCCGGCGTGCCGCCCTGGAGCCCGACGTTGAAGACGTAGCCGCCGGCCACCCCGACGACGCTGACCATGCCGTTGAGGAAGACCGCGACGAGCATCGTCGCGAGCACCCGGGGCACCACCAGGCGCTGGATCGGGTCGATGCCGAGCACCATCATCGCGTCGAGCTCCTCGCGGATCTTGCGCGCGCCGAGGTCGGCCGCGATGGCCGAGCCGCCCGCGCCGGCGATGAGGAGCGCCGTGCCGATGGGCGCCGCCTGCTGGACCACGGCGAGCACCGAGGCGGAGCCGGTGAAGGACTGGGCGCCGAACTGCTTGATCAGACCGCCGACCTGGAGCGCGATGACCGCTCCGAACGGGATCGCGACGAGGGCGGTCGGCACGATGGTGACCGAGGCGATGAACCACGCCTGCTGGATGAACTCCCGCAGCTGGAAGGGACGCCGGAACAGCTGTCGCCCCACGTCGAGGAAGAAGGCGAACAGCTTGCCTGCGGTGCCGACGGGCTGCACCAGGCGGCTGGCGGTGAGGGTGGCCACGAGATCAGGACCCCGTCGTCATGGTCATGTTCTCCTCGAAGGAGCCCGGGGGCGGCGTGACGCCGTTCTCCTCGCACCAGGCACCCGGTGCCCGCTGGCTGCGGCGGGGCTGACCGTTCGAGGGCTCGAGCTGCAGCGGGATCGGTGGCAGCGGGGGCAGCTCCATGTCCTTCTCCGCCTCGAGCTCGTCGGCGTCCTTCTCCTCGGACATGCCGATGGGGCCGACGACCTGGGCGTTGAGGAACTGGCGCACGACCGGCTCCTCCGACGACAGCAGCATCTCGCGCGGACCGAACATCGCCAGGTGCTTGTGGTAGAGCAGGCCGATGTTGTCGGGCACCGTGCGGGCGGTGTTGATGTCGTGGGTGACGATGAGGAAGGTCGCGTCGATCTGCGCGTTGAGGTCGACGATGAGCTGGTTGAGGAACGACGTGCGGACCGGGTCGAGGCCGGAGTCGGGCTCGTCGAAGAGCACGATCTCGGGATCGAGGACCAGCGCGCGGGCGAGACCGGCGCGCTTGCGCATGCCGCCGGAGATCTCACCGGGCAGCTTGTCCTCGGTGCCCAGCAGACCCGTGAGGTCGAGCTTCTCCATGACGATGTCGCGGATCTCGGACTCGGACTTCTTGGTGTGCTCGCGCAACGGGAAGGCGATGTTGTCGTAGAGGTTCATCGACCCGAACATGGCGCCGTCCTGGAACAGCACGCCGAACAGCTTGCGGATCTCGTAGAGCTCGCGCTCGGGGCACGAGGCGATGTCGACGCCCTCGATGATGACCTCGCCCCGGTCGGGCTTGAGCAGCCCGATGATGGTCTTGAGCAGCACCGACTTGCCGGTGCCGGACGGGCCGAGCATGACGCAGATCTCGCCGGCGGGAACCGTCAGCGTCACGTCGCCCCAGATGAGCTGCTTGCCGAAGCTCTTGGTGAGATTCCTGATGTCGATCTCGACGCCCATGCTCCGTGCCTCCCTCGGTCACTCGTCTCGACCCGTTGTCACGCGCGCTGCTCGCGCACGGTGGTGCCACCCGGTCTCCCCCCCGGCTGCGCTTACCAACGAGTAGGCCGGGACCAAGTTACGGCAGCATGAACGGCCACGTCAGACGATCTCGGACACGTCTCACGAAGCCGGACAGATCACCGCTGCACAGTTGTACACCGTGCCTGGCCAGTGGCGCGAGCCTGTCTCGTGACGAGCGTCACGCGTCTGGACGCAGCACCGCCCCGGACCGACGGATCGGTCCGGGGCGGTGCTGGTGGTGATGCTGGGGCCGACCTGCGCCGACCCCCGGATCACTTGAGCTCGACGGAGGCGCCGGCGCCCTCGAGGGACTCCTTCGC
The DNA here is from genome assembly GCF_054777915.1 of Nocardioides marmoraquaticus. Classification (NCBI taxonomy): domain Bacteria; kingdom Bacillati; phylum Actinomycetota; class Actinomycetes; order Propionibacteriales; family Nocardioidaceae; genus Nocardioides; species Nocardioides marmoraquaticus. The sequence goes on from NZ_BAAHAA010000002.1 coordinate 87,444, forward strand.
CTTCTCGGCGGTCTCCTTGTTGACCTTCACGAGGACGGCCTTGGGGGCGGACTCGACCAGGTCCTTAGCCTCCTTGAGACCGAGACTGGTGAGCGCGCGCACCTCCTTGATGACGTTGATCTTCTTGTCGCCGGCAGCGGTGAGGACGACGTCGAACTCGTCCTGCTCCGCGGCCTCCTCGGCGGCGCCGCCGCCGCCCGCGGGGGCGGCCGCAGCCACGGCGACCGGGGCGGCCGCGGTGACGCCGAAGGTGTCCTCGAACTGCTTCACGAACTCGCTGAGCTCCAGGAGGGTCATCTCCTTGAAGGCGTCGAGGAGCTCGTCGGTGCTGAGCTTCGCCATGGTGGCGTTCCTTTCAGTTGCTACGCCGCACGCGTGGCGGCGTACGGGATGTCAGGCCTGGGTGCTCTCGGTGTCGGCCTCGGGCTCCTCCGACGCGGGCGCGTCGTCGGCTGCGTCGGTCTCGGCCGCGGGGGCCTCGTCCGACGCGCTGGTCTCGATCTGGTCCGTCTCGGCCTGAGCGGCCGGCGTGCCGGCCCCACCCGCGAGGATCGAGGGGTCCTCGATCGCCTTCGACTCGAGGGCGCCCGCCATGCGGGCGACCTGCTGCAGCGGGGCGTTGAGGAGGTAGACGGCGTTGCTCAGCGAGGCGAGCATCGCGCCGGCCAGCTTGCCCAGGAGCACCTCGCGGGACTCCAGGTCGGCCAGCTTGGCGATCTCGGCCGCGTCCATCGCGGCGCCGTCGATGTAGCCGCCCTTGATGATCAGGGCGGGGTTGGCCTTGGCAAAGTCACGCAGACCCTTGGCCGCCTCGACCACGTCGCCCGAGATGAAGGCGATGGCGGTCGGGCCGTTGAGGAGGTCGTCGAAGCCTTCGACGCCCGCCTGCTCGGCGGCGATCTTGGTCAGCGTGTTCTTGACCACGGCGTAGTTGGCGTTCTCCCCGAGGGCGCGCCGCAGGTCCTGCAGCTGCTTCACGGTGAGACCGCGGTACTCGGTGAGCACGGCGCCGGCGGAGTCGTTGAACTGGTCGACGATCTCCGTGACGGCGGCTACCTTGTCCGGCCGCGCCATGGGTCTCCTTCCACGTCGGTGCACGAAGGTGTGCGCGGGGTCCGAGCGGGTGCTCGGGCCCCGAGCCTCGACCGACGGCACGACCCGGAAAAGCAGAACGCCCCGTGCAGGTGCACAGGGCGTGGGACGTCGTGGACGTCCGGCTCGGTGTCACCTGCGCAGGTCGCCCACGTCAGCGGGCCTTCGGATCGTGCGGGGCACGACCGACCGGCGGTCTTCGGCTACAGCGAGCAAGGCTACGGGCTGGTCCGCCCACGGCCAAATTCACGCCGCAGCGGGTGAGGCACGAACCCGCGTTCGCGGCGGGAGGTCGAGGAGGTCGAGGTCAGACCCGACGGAGGAGGGGCTGACCACGACCGTCTCGAGACCCGGTGAGGCGCGAGGGATGGTCTCGACAGGCTCGACCGACGGAATGGTCTCGACAGGCTCGACCAGCGAGAGGGCTCGACCGGCGAGGGGGCTCGACCGGCGATGGGGCTCGACCGACAGGAGGTCAGCCCGGGAGGCCGGGGGCCTGGTCGGTGACCTGGCCGGCGGGCGGGGCCTCGATGTCGACGGGCTGGCCGTAGTCGGTGTAGGTGACCGTGGTGGTCGACGAGGTGCCCTGGACCTCGACGGTGGAGGCGACCCGTCGTACGAGGTCGTCGGCGTCGACCCAGACGTCGTAGTCGAGCTCCTCGGGCAGCAGCTGCGTGATGCGTGGGTCGGCGCCGATCGACTCGGCGATCGCCTCGCGCGGGAGCGTGACGCGGTAGCCGGTGGTGGCGACCCCCGCGATCTCCTCCTCGCCGGTGGGCGTCACCTTCGTCGCTTCCCCGAGCACCTCGATCGACGCGGCGGGGTCGGCGCTGCCGCCGAGCTGCCCGATGAGAGCACCGAGCCCGGAGTCGGCCTCGGGGTCGACCTCCAGCCACTTCCCGTCGGGGGTGAGCTGCGGGATCTTGAGGTAGAACAGGCCGTCGGTGGCGATGACGCTCACGGTGCCCTGCGGGGTGTCGAGGTCGACGGTGGACGACAGCTCGTCACCGCTGAGGTCGGCCTCGCCGGTGCCGCTGGACTCCTGCCCCTGCGTCGACTGCTCGAGCTCGAAGGCGACGGAGCCTGCGTCGGAGAAGGCCGCGGCGACCCGCTCGCCGAGGTCGTCGACGGTGAGCTCCTCGGCGGGGGCCTCCTCCGGCCCCGACGGCTCGGAGGACTCCGACGAGGAGCCGGACGCGTCGGAGCCCGACGCGTCGTCGCCCCCTCCCCCGCCGCAGCCGGCGACGAGGGTCAGGCTCGCCACGACGGCGAGGGCGGGCAGCAACGGGCGGCGACGTGGACGCATGGGGACATCCTGGCAGGAAACGAACGCACGGCGCCGGGAAAGCCGAACGGCGGCCGTTCCCCGGAGGGACGACCGCCGTCGGTGTGGGGCTCGGAGGCTCAGGCCTCGTCGTCGGCCGCGACGTTGCGGGTGCGGTTGGGGTCGACCTGGACACCGGGGCCCATGGTGGTCGAGACCGTCACCTTCTTGATGTAGCGGCCCTTGGAGCTGGCCGGCTTGAGCCGCAGCACCTCCTCGAGGGCGGCGGCGTAGTTCTCGGCGAGCTGGACCTCGGAGAACGACGCCTTGCCGATGATGAAGTGCAGGTTGGCGTGGCGGTCGACGCGGAACTCGATCTTGCCGCCCTTGATGTCGGTCACGGCCTTGCCCGGGTCGGGCGTGACGGTGCCGGTCTTGGGGTTCGGCATGAGGCCGCGGGGGCCGAGCACGCGGCCGAGGCGGCCGACCTTGCCCATCATGTCGGGGGTCGCGACCACGGCGTCGAAGTCGAGGTAGCCGCCGCTGACCTTCTCGATCAGCTCGTCGCCACCGACCTCGTCGGCGCCGGCCTCGCGGGCGGCCTCGGCCTTGTCGCCGTTGGCGAAGACTAGGACGCGGGCGGTCTTGCCGGTGCCGTGGGGCAGGTTGACGGTGCCGCGGACCATCTGGTCGGCCTTGCGGGGGTCGACGCCCAGACGCATCGCCACGTCGACGGTCTCGTCGAACTTGGCGCTCGTACCGCCCTTGGCGATCTTGATCGCCGCGAGGGGGGCGTGGAGCTCGTCCTGGTCGAAGGTGTCGGCCACCTTGCGGTAACTCTTGCTGCGCTGCATGTGTCTGTCCTTCAGGTTCTCTGGGAAGGGATGTGGTCTGTCGAGCCAGCGCGGCTCTGCCACGGGAACGGGTGCGACCGGGGACCGGCCGCGGGGGTCAGTCGGTGGTGATGCCCATCGACCGGGCGGTGCCCTCGACGATCTTCATGGCCTGCTCGATGTCGTTGGCGTTGAGGTCGGGCAGCTTGGTGGTGGCGATCTCGCGCACCTGGTCCCTCGTCAGCTTGCCGACCTTGTCGCGCTGCGGCACGCCGGAACCCTTGGCCACGCCGGCGGCCTTCTTGATCAGCTCGGCGGCCGGCGGGGTCTTGGTGACGAAGGTGAAGCTGCGGTCCTCGTAGATGGTGATCTCGACGGGAATCACGTTGCCGCGCATGGCCTCGGTCTCGGCGTTGTAGGCCTTGCAGAAGTCCATGATGTTGACGCCGTGCGGACCGAGGGCGGTACCGACCGGCGGGGCCGGCGTCGCGGCACCGGCCTGCAGCTGCACCTTGACCAGTGCGGCGATCTTCTTCTTGGGAGGCATCTCTCTATCTCTCTCTCGTGGTCATGACGGGGATCGCTCCCCTGCCACATGGGTGTTTCCTCGGGGCCCCGGGCGGTGCCGGGTCGAGTCGTGAGGGCTCAGACGCGCTGGATCTGCGTGAAGCTGAGCTCGACGGGGGTCTCGCGGCCGAAGATCTCGACCAGGGCCTTGACGCGCTGCGCCTCGGCGTTGATCTCGGTGATGGTCGCGTGGAGGGTCGCGAACGGGCCGTCGACCACCATGACGGAGTCGGACACGTCGAAGTCGGCGACCTCGGTCTGCGGCCGGCTCGTGGCCGGGGCGGCGCCACCGGAGGTGGAGCCGGTCTCGGAGGGCGCGGCGGCCTGCGCCTGGGCGGCGATGGCGGGGGCGAGCATGTTCTCGACCTCCTGCAGCGACAGCGGCACCGGCTGGTGGCTGTGGCCGACGAAGCCGGTCACCGACGGGGTGTGGCGCACGGCGGCCCACGACTCGTCGGTGAGGTCCATGCGGACGAGGACGTAGCCGGGCAGGACGGTGCGCTTGACCATCTTGCGCTGGCCGTTCTTGATCTCCGCGACCTCCTCGGTCGGGACGATCACCTCGTGGATGTAGGGCTCCATGTTGAGCGAGGTGATGCGGTTCTCGAGGTTGGCCTTCACCCGGTTCTCCATGCCGGAGTAGGTGTGGACCACGAACCAGTCGCCCTCCTTGGTGCGCAGCGACTCGCGGAACTCCTCGAGCGGGTCGACCGGGCCGGCGTCGACGGCGACCGCCGACTCCTCAAGGGTCTCGCCGGCGGGCTCCTCGTCCGAGGCGTCGTCGACGCCGTCGCCCAGCTCGCCGAGCTCCTCGACGGCGGTCAGCTCCTCGGTGGTCGGCGGGGCCTCGATGGTCTCGCCGGGCTCGGGGTCGGTGATCGCGGACTCGGGGTCGCTGAACGCCTCGGGCCGGTCGAGCTCGGTCTCGGCGCCCTCGGTGGGCTGCTCGTCGGACTGCTGCGTCACGGGATCAGGTGCTTCCTTCGGATCGGGGTGTACGGCGCTGCGGCCGTGGGTGCCAGGTGCGGGACGTGCGTCAGACGTCGAACAGCGCGAAGACCGCGCGTCCGAAGGCGACGTCGAGCAGGGACACGTAGGCGATCATCACCAGCACGAAGACCAGGACGACCAGGAAGTAGGTCACGAGCTGCTGCTGCGTGGGCCACACGACCTTGCGGAGCTCGGCGACCACCTGGCGCAGGAACGTGATCGGGCTCGTGCGCTCCCGAGACCCCTTGTCGGGGCTGACGGCCTTCTCCGTCACGTGTGCTCGCCTCCGGTCGTCTCGTCGTCTGGGTGGTGCTCGCGGTGTGGTTCGCAGGGCACGAGGGACTTGAACCCCCAACCTTCGGTTTTGGAGACCGATGCTCTGCCAGTTGAGCTAGTGCCCTTCAGGTCTTGCGCGGGCATGGCGGAACCATGCCTCGCGAGACCACCCGGGAAGTGTACGGGGGCGCCAGGTGCAAGTCGAACCAGCCGCCTCGTGCGTCCCAGCCTGGTCGCCCGGTGGGGCGACGGGCCCGGCGTTTGCGACGATGGGGCCGTGACCACGCAGGACACCCACGACAGCGCCCCCTCCGCCACCCCGCTCGCCGAGCTGCCCGCCGACCGGCTCGCCGCCTTCCGCGACGAGATGCAGGCGGCGTACGACGCCCTCACGCAGCGCGGCCTGTCGCTCGACCTCACCCGTGGCAAGCCGGCGACCGCCCAGCTCGACCTCGCCGACCGGCTGCTGTCGCTGCCCGACGGCGCGCGCGACTCGGCCGGCACCGACACCCGCAACTACGGCGGCCTGCAGGGCCTCGCCGACCTGCGTGCGATCTTCGGCGAGCTGCTGGGCGTCGCACCGTCCCGCCTGGTCGCCCAGGGCAACTCCAGCCTGACGCTGATGCGCGAGGTCCTCGTCGACCTGTGGCTGCACGGCGGCCCCACCAGCGAGCGTCCGTGGGGCCAGGAGGAGCGGGTGCGCTTCGTGTGCCCCGTGCCCGGCTACGACCGTCACTTCACGCTGCTCGACTGGTTCGGCATCGAGGCCGTCACCGTGCCGATGCTCGACGACGGCCCCGACCTCGACGCCGTCGAGGCCCTGGTCGCCGACGACCCGACCGTCAAGGGCATGTGGCTGGTGCCGACGTACTCCAACCCGACCGGCGTGACCACGAGCCAGGCCGTCGCCGACCGCCTCGCGGCGCTGCCGACCGCGGCGCCCGACTTCACGGTGCTGTGGGACAACGCCTACGCGCTGCACCACCTGACCCACGAGGAGACCCCGAGCGCCGACTTCCTCGGCGCGTGCGAGCGGGCGGGCAACCCGGAGCGCGGCGTGCTGTTCGCCTCGACCTCCAAGATCAGCTACGCCGGCGCCGGCGTCGGCTTCCTGGCGGGCTCCGAGAAGACCGTCGCCTGGTACCTGCACCACCTCGGCCAGGGCGCCATCGGCCCCGACAAGCTCAACCACCTGCGCCACGTGCAGCTGTTCGGCGACGCCGACGGCGTGCGCGCCCACATGGTCGAGCAGCGCCGGGTCATCGCGCCGAAGTTCGCCGAGGTGGAGCGGGTGCTGCGCGAGCGTCTCGACGGCCTCGGCGTCGCCGAGTGGACCACGCCGAGGGGCGGCTACTTCGTCAGCCTCGACGGACCCGACGGCACGGCGACGCGGGTCATCGACCTCGCCAAGCGGGCCGGGGTGGCGCTGACGCAGGCCGGCTGCGCGTTCCCGCACGCCGACGACCCGCGCGACCGCAACATCCGGATCGCGCCGACCTTCCCCCCGCTGGAGGACGTCACCGCGGCCGTCGACGCCGTCGCCACGTGCCTGCTGCTCGCGGCCGCCGAGCGCCTGCTCGACCAGGCCGCCTGAGCCCGGACGCGACGGCCCCCCGCACCGTGGCGCCCGTGCCGAGACGGTCGATCGAGACGCTGCCAAAGGCGCACCTGCACCTGCACTTCACCGGGTCGATGCGGCACGCCACGCTGCTCGAGCTCGCCGAGCGTGACGGGCACCGCCTGCCCGACGCCCTCGTCGAGGACTGGCCACCGCGGCTCTCGGCGGCCGACGAGAAGGGCTGGTTCCGGTTCCAGCGGCTCTACGACCTCGCGCGCGCGGTCCTCCGCACGCCCGACGACGTACGCCGCCTGGTGCGCGAGGCCGCCGAGGACGACGCCCGCGACGGCGGCCGCTGGCTGGAGATCCAGGTCGACCCGAGCGGCTACGCGGCGCTGTTCGGCGGGATCAGCGCCTTCCTGGAGCTCGTGCTCGACGCGGTGCGCGACGCCTCCCGCGAGGTCGGGATCGGCATGGCCGTCGTCGTCGCCGCCAACCGCACCCGCCACCCGCTCGACGCCCGCACCCTCGCGCGCCTCGCCACCCAGTACGCCGACCAGGGCGTCGTCGGCTTCGGGCTGTCCAACGACGAGCGCCGAGGCGTGACCGAGGACTTCGCGCGAGCCTTCGCCATCGCCGGCCGGGCCGGCCTGCGGCTCGTGCCCCACGGCGGGGAGCTGCTGGGCCCCGAGTCGGTGCGCGCCTGCGTCGAGTCGCTGGGCGCCCAGCGGCTCGGTCACGGCGTGCGCAGCGTCGAGGACCCCCGGGTGCTCGAGCTCGTCGTCGAGCGCGGCGTCGCCCTCGAGGTCTGCCCCGTCTCCAACGTCGCCCTCGGGGTCCACACCGACCTGCACTCCGTGCCGCTGCCGCAGCTGCTCGAGGCCGGGGCCACCGTCGCCCTCGGAGCCGACGACCCCCTGCTCTTCGGATCGCGCCTGGCCGCGCAGTACGCCACGATGCGCGCCGCCCACGACCTCGACGACGCGGCCCTGGCCGGGCTGGCGCGGTCGTCGGTGCTGGCCAGCGCGGCGCCGGAGTCCGACCAGCGCACCTGGCTCGCCGAGATCGACGCGTGGCTCGCCCAGGACCCGGGGACAATGCCGTCATGAGCGACGACCGCGACCGCCGTGACGACGGCTGGCCCGACCGTGGGGACGAGGAGACCCGCCCGCTGGGGTGGGACCAGCCCGAGACCCCGCGCGGCTGGGACGCCGCCGGCTCCCGCCCGCAGTCGTGGGACGCGCCGGGTGACTCCCGGCCCGCCGCCCCGCAGCCGGCCGAGCCGCCGCCGTACCCCACCCAGGCCGTGCCGCAGCCGCCGCCGGCCTACCCTCCGGCGCCATACGCCGCGCAGGGCTGGGGCCCGCAGCCTTACGCGCAGCAGCCGCCACCGTGGGCGCCCCCGCCGCACCCCGGGGCGTGGGTGCCGTACGGCGCACCGGTCGTCGACCACCCCCGCGCCACGCTGGCGTTGGTGCTCGGCCTGCTCGGCATCGTGCTGGGGCTGAGCACCGGCGTGGGTCTGCTGCTCTCCCCCGTCGCCTGGGTGGTCGGCCGCAGCGCGGTGCGCGAGATCGCCGCCTCGGGCGGCCACTACGGCGGCCGCAGCCAGGCCCGCGCCGGGCAGGTGCTCGGCATCGTCGGCACCATCCTGCTCGCGCTGCTCGTCGCCCTGCTGGTGGTGCTCGTCGTCCTCTTCTTCGCCACCTTCGAGGCCGGCACCTCCGGCTACGGCAACGTCTGAGCGCTGACGGAGCGAGGCACGAGCCCCGGCGAGGTGCGCGCCGACCTCGGGTGCGGGTCGCCCTTCGTGACGCCCGCTCGTCCCTCGCGGGCTCCTCAGGGACCGGGGTCAGCTCCCTGAGGTGCGAGCGCGGCGAGCCACGAAGGGGCGGGGTGACCCTCGGGCGCAGGTCCGCCCCTTCGTGACGCCCGCTCGTCCCTCGCGGGCTCCTCAGGGACCGGGGTCAGCTCGCTGAGGTGCGAGCACAGCGAGCCACGAAGGGGCGGGGTGACCCTCGGGCGCAGGTCCGCCCCTTCGTGACGCCCGCTCGTCCCTCGCGGGCTCCTCAGGGACCGGGGTCAGCTCCCTGAGGTGCGAGCACAGCGAGCCGCGAAGGGGCGGGGTGACCCTCGGGCGCAGGTCCGCCCCTTCGTGACGCCCGCTCGTCCCTCGCGGGCTCCTCAGGGACCGGGGTCAGGCCGCGTCCCGCTCCCTGAGGTGCGAGCGGAGCGAGCCACGAAGGGCGGGGCTAGGGAGCAGCCGACCAGGACGGGCTCGGGCTCGAGGGTGATGCCGAAGCGGGCGTGGACGCCGTCGCGGACCTCGCGGGCGAGATCGAGCAGCTGGGCAGTCGTGGCGCCACCGCGGTTGGTGAGCGCGAGGGTGTGGCGACCGGAGACGCGGACGGGGTCCTCGCCGTGGCCCTTGGCGAAGCCCGCGTGCTCGATGAGCCAGGCCGCGCTCGTCTTGGCGACGCCCTCCCCGGCGGGCCAGGCGGGCGCGTCGTCGGGGACGGCCGACACCGGCACGATCGGGTTGGTGAAGAACGAGCCGGTGCTCCACGTGTCGTGGTCGTCGGCGTCGAGCACCATGCCCTTGGCCCGGCGCAGCCCCAGCACGGCCTCGCGCACCTGCGCGGACGGTGCGCGACCGCCGACCTCGACGCCGAGGGTGCGGGCGAGCTCGGCGTACCGGACGGGCGTGCCGAGGTCGCCGACGCCGAGCTGGAAGGTCACGGCCAGCACCACGAAGCGGCCGGGCTCGGCCTTGAACCGCGAGGTGCGGTAGCCGAAGCCGCAGTCGGCGGCGGCGAAGGTGCGCACGGTGCGGCGCTCGCGGTCCCAGGTGCGCACCCGCGCGAGGGTCTGGCTGACCTCCTGGCCGTAGGCGCCGACGTTCTGGATCGGGGTGGCACCGGTCGTGCCGGGGATGCCGGCGAGGGCCTCGATGCCGATCCAGCCCCGCTCGACGGCGGTGGCGACGAGGTCGTCCCACGGCTCGCCCGCGGCGACCTCGACGTACGCCCCGCCGCACAGGTCGGACTCGACGTGCAGGCCGCGCGTGCGCACCACGACCACGCGGCCGGCGAACCCGGCGTCGCCGACGACGAGGTTGCTGCCGCCGCCCACCACCAGCACCGGGGTGCCGGCCTCGTCGGCGTCGCTCACGGCGTCGAGGAGCTGCTCCTCGGTCTCGGCGACGACCAGCTCGTCGGCCGGACCGCCGAGCCGCAGCGTGGTCAGGTCGGCCAGGGTCGGGGTGACGCTCATCGTGGTCCTCAGGATGCCGCGGGGGGTCGGGAAGCACGAGAGCGGTCCCAGCGCAGGCGCCGGAACCGCTCGTGGTCGAGCAGCAGCGTGTCAGCGGGTCTCGCGGTGCGCTGTGTGGGTGCGGCAGCGCGGGCAGAACTTCTTCATCTCCATGCGGTCCGGGTTGTTGCGCCGGTTCTTCTTGGTGATGTAGTTGCGCTCCTTGCAGTCCACGCACGCCAAGGTGATCTTGGGGCGGACGTCTGAGCTCTTGCTGGCCACGTGCGTGCCTTCTTCCCTGCTTGGTACGACGGTCTCGACAAATGCAGTAGCGGGGGCGGGGCTCGATCCCGCGACCTCACGATTATGAGTCGTGCGCTCTAACCAGCTGAGCTACCCCGCCTCGGGCTGACGTCGCGACGTGCGACCTGCCCAGAGCCCCTTTACGGAATCGAACCGTAGACCTTCTCCTTACCATGGAGACGCTCTGCCGACTGAGCTAAAGGGGCGCGACCCGAAGGCCGTCGAGAAGAATACACACGGCAGTCCTCCACCCTGAAATCCGGGGTCGGCCCCCCGTCGTTCCGCCATGATCGGGACATGGTCGACGCCCCGAGGAGCACCGACGACAGCGACCTCAGGCTCGCCTGGGGGCTCTCCGGCGCCCGCGCCGCGGTGTCCGACGGCGTCCGCTCGGCGGTCGTCGTCGACGTGCTCAGCTTCAGCACCACCCTCTCGGTGGCCATCGACCTGGGGGTCACCGTGCTCCCCCACGGGTACGACGGCTCGGCCGCCTATGCGCTGCGCCAGGGCGCCACGCTGGCCCGCTCCCGGCGCCAGGCCCAGCCGGGCGAGACCTCGTTGTCGCCGGTCTCCGTGCGCGACCACGCGGGCGGGTCCGGCCTCCGGCGGCTCGTGCTGCCCTCCCCCAACGGCTCCACCATCTGCCGGGCGCTCGCCGAGGACGCCGAGGTCGCGGCCGGGTGCCTGCGCAACGCCGCGGCCGTCGGCCGCTGGCTCAGCGAGCAGCACGGCACGGCCGTCGTGGTCGCGGCCGGCGAGCAGTGGCCCGACGGGTCGCTGCGCCCGGCCCTCGAGGACCTGCTCGGCGCCGACGCCGTCCTCGCCGCCACCGTGACCTCGGGTCCCTGGCGACGGCCCGACGCCGACGCCCTGGCGGCCGTGGCGGCGTACCACGAGGCGGTGCCGCAGCTGCGCTCGCGGCTGCACCGGACGCCGAGCGCGCGCGAGCTCGCCGACGGCGGCTACGGCGCCGACGTCGAGGTGGCGCTGGAGCTCGACGCGAGCACCGTCGTGCCGGTGCTGCGCGGCGAGGGGTTCGTGGCCCGCTGAGGCCCGCCGCGGCGTCGGCTCAGGCGTCGATCCGGGCGAAGGGGCGCGCCTGCTCGAGCTCGAGGGCGACCTCGAGCACCCGACGGTCGTGGCCCATCGGCCCGGCGAGCTGCACCCCGACGGGTCGGCCGGCGCCGTCGACGCCGAGCGGCAGCGAGACCGCCGGGTCGCCGGTGACGTTCTGCAGCGGGGTGAAGGCGACCCAGTCCTGCAGCCGCTCGACCACCGTCTCGTAGGGCTGGGTCGGGTCGAGCCACCCGACCCGGGGGGTCGGCAGCGCGACCGTCGGGCACAGCACGAGGTCGTGGTCGGCGAAGAACGCCGCGCTCAGGCGCGGTGCCCGCCGCAACCGCCGGACGGCCGACGGCAGCCGCCACAGCCGGGTGCGGGCGCGGTCGGCGAGACCGCGGGTGAGCTCGTCGTGCCGCGAGGGGTCGAAGTCGGGTCCGAAGCGGCGCCGGCCCGTGGTGGTGATGGCGAGAGCGAGGAAGGCCCAGTAGTCGAGGAAGTCGTCGACGAAGGACTCCGGAGCCGGGGCCGCGACGGGCTCGACGCGGTGGCCCAGCTCCTCGAGCAGCCGGGCGGTGTCGTGGACGACTGCCAGCACGGCCGGGGCGACGGTGCGCCCGCCGAGCGACTCGGTCGCGAGCGCCACCCGCTGGCGCTTGCGCCCGGGGCGGGTCACGTCCCCGACCGGCGGCAGGGTGAGGTCGCGGTAGGCGCGCTCGGACTCCCGGACGTACGCCGCGGTGTCGCGCACGCTGCGCGTGACCACCCCGTCGTGCACGATCCGGACCGGCATCTCGCGGTTGGCGCGGTCGCTGGGCAGCCGGCCGCGGCTGGCCTTGAGGCCGACCAGGCCGTTGACGGCCGCCGGGATCCGGATCGAGCCGCCGCCGTCGTTGGCGTGGGCGAGCGGCACCGCACCCGCAGCGACGAGCGCGGCGGCACCGGACGAGGAGGCACCGGCCGTGCGCGTCAGGTCCCACGGGCTGCGCACCGCGGGCTCGCCCGCCTGCTCGGCGCTCGCGCTGAAGCCGTACTCGGAGAGCCGGGTCTTGCCGAGCACCGTCAGGCCCAGCGTCGCGAAGGCCCGCCCCACGTCGCCGTTCGCGCGCGCCGGGCGGGCGGCGTACGCCCGGGAGCCCTGCTGGGTGGGCAGCCCGGCGACGTCGGAGTTGTCCTTGACGAAGCTGGGCAGCCCGGCGAAGAAGCCGGGGTGGTCGCTGCGCGCCTCGGCGACCGCGTCGGCGTACCGCTCGCACGCGACCGCGTGCAGGTCGGGGTCGACGCGCTGCACGCGCGCCACGGCGGCCTCGACCAGCTCGCGGCGCGAGACCGTGCCGGCGCGGAGCCGGGCCACCAGCCCGACGGCGTCGTCGTGGCCGAGGGCGTCGTCGCCGAAGGCGTGCACGCGGGTCGGGTGGTGCGGCATGTGCCGCACCGTAGCGGGGCCACGTCGGCACCGGTCCACGTGAGGTCGATCACCCATCGGTGGTCGACAGCAACCGTTACCGTCGTGACGTGACGCAGCCAGAGCACCGGTCGGACAGCTCGACCGGGGCGGCCGCCACCTGGGAGTACACGCACGCGCAGGTCCTGACGATCCTCTCGGGCCTGCTGCTCGGCATGTTCCTGGCCGCGCTCGACCAGTCGATCGTCGGCACCTCGATCCGCACCATCGCCGACGACCTCGACGGGTTGTCGGCGCAGGCGTGGGTGACGACGGCGTACCTCATCACCTCGACGATCACGACGCCCATCTACGGCAAGCTCGGCGACCTCTACGGCCGCAAGTGGCTGTTCATGGTCGCCATCACCATCTTCGTCATCGGCTCGGCGGCCTGCTCCTTCGCGACCTCGATGTACAGCCTGGCCGCGCTGCGCGCGCTGCAGGGCCTCGGCGCCGGCGGCCTGTTCACGCTGGTGCTCGCGATCATCGGCGACATCGTCAGCCCGCGGGAGCGCGCCAAGTACACGGGCTACTTCATGGCCGTCTTCGCCACCTCCAGCGTGCTCGGCCCGGTGGCGGGCGGCGTCTTCGCGGGCGCCGACAGCATCCTCGGCATCGCCGGGTGGCGCTGGGTGTTCCTGGTCAACGTGCCGATCGGCATCGCCGCGCTGCTCGTGGTGATGCGCAACCTGCACCTGCACCACGTGCGCCGCGAGGCCCGCATCGACTGGTGGGGCGCGGCGCTCCTTGCCGTCGCCGTGGTCCCGCTGCTGCTCGTGGCCGAGCAGGGCCGCGAGTGGGGCTGGGGCTCGCCGCAGTCGCTGTCGTCGTACGCCCTGGGCGCGCTCGGCGCCGTCGGGTTCGTGCTGACCGAGCGACGCATGGGTGACGACGCCCTGATCCCGCTGCGCATCTTCCGGCTGCGGGCCGCCGTCGTCGTCATCGCGGGCGGCTTCGTGATCGGGGCAGCGATGTTCGGGGCCATCACCGTGCTGCCGCAGTACATGCAGATCGTGCACGGCGCCTCCCCCACCGAGGCGGGTCTGCTCATGGTGCCGATGGTCGGCGGCATGATGTTCGCCGGCATCATCACCGGCCAGGTCACCTCGCGCACCGGACGGATCCGGGTGTTCCCGATCCTGGGATCCGGCCTGGGCGCGGTCGCGATGTTCGCGCTGAGCTTCGTGGGCGCCGACACCAGCCTGGTGCTGATGTCGGTCGGGATGGTCTTCCTCGGCCTCGGGCTCGGCCAGTGCATGCAACCGCTGACGATCATCGCCCAGAACGCCGTGCCCCCGTCCGAGATCGGGGTCGCCACCAGCTCGGCGACCTTCTTCCGCCAGCTCGGCGGCACCCTCGGCGTCGCGGTCTTCCTCTCGCTGCTGTTCGGCACGCTCGGCGAGAACATCCAGCAGGCGTTCCGCACCGACGCCGGCACCATCCAGGCCGCCGTGCGGTCGGGTGCTCTGCCCGCCAACGCCACCGACGCCCAGGTGCTCGAGGCGATGCGCAACGGCGGCGGCGGCATCTTCGCCTCGGTGCAGGACGACTCGTCGGTCATCGGCCGGATGAGCGACACCCTCGCCCACCCCTTCCAGGTCGGCTTCTCCGACTCGATGAGCGCCGTGCTGCTCGGCGGGTCGGCCGTGCTCCTGCTGGCCTTCTTCGTGCTCTGCCTGCTGCCGCCCGTCACGCTGCGCACCTCGTCGGCCTCCGCCGCCGCGCGGGAGGAGCAGGCTGCGCTGGGCGACTGAGCCCGGTGCGGTCCGCCTCGCTAGCCTCGACCCATGAGCGAGGTCGCGGGTGCCGAGTGGGAAGCCGTCGTCGACGTGCGGGAGGGCGGGCCCCTGCGGCGGGCCGGTGACTTCGCGCTCGGCGTCGTCAGCGCGGTGCTGGGCGACCCGACCGCGGGTGCCGCCGACGTCGTCGTGCGGCGCAGGGACGACCACTCCGTCGAGCTCTTCCGGCTCGAGGACTTCGACGAGGAGGAGGCCGCAGGCCTCGTGGTCGAGGTGCGCCAGGACCTCGACACGCTCCCGCTCGCGGAGTTCACCGCACGTTGGGAACCCACCGACCGCGAGGACTAGCGCGCGACACCACGTCGGAAGCAGCCCACCAGGTGGGTGTCGACGAGACCGGTGGCCTCCATCAGCGCGTGCATCGTGGTGGGGCCGACGAAGCGGAAGCCGCGCCGGCGCAGCTCCCCGGACAACGCCGTCGAGCCGGGCGACACCGTCGGCACCTCGGCGGGCGTCGCGGGCGCCGGGTCGTCGTCGGGAGCGAACGACCCGATCAGGTCGACCAGGCCCTCGGCCGCGCGTAGGTCGACGGTCGCGCGGGCATTGGTGACGGTGGCCTCGATCTTGCCGCGGTGGCGGATGATGCCGCGGTCGGTGAGCAGCCGCTCGACGTCGCTCTCGTCGTAGGCCGCCACGGCGTCGACGTCGAAGTCGGCGAAGACCTCGCGGAAGCGCGGCCGCTTGGTCAGCACCGTCGACCACGACAGGCCGGCCTGGAACCCCTCGAGGCACAGCCGCTCGAACAGGCCCCGCTCGTCGCGGACCGGCACCCCCCACTCGGTGTCGTGGTAGTCGCGCATCATCCCGGGGGCCGCGGCCCACGGGCAGCGACGCACGCCGTCGTCACCGACGTGGGTGCCGTCGCTCATCCGGCGAGCGCCTCGCGCATGGCGGCGAGGTGGGCGGGGGTCGAGCCGCAGCAGCCACCGACAAGGTCGACGCCGAGGTCCCGCAGCGCCACGGCGTGACGGGCGAGGTCGGCGGGCGAGGCGTCGTACTCGAAGCGGTCGCCCACGAGCTGCGGCAGGCCGGCGTTGGACTGCGCGACGAGCAGCAGGCCCTCGGGGCGGGCCTCGGCGAGGCCGGCCGCGATCTGCTCCATCTCGGCGGGACCACGCCCGCAGTTGGCGCCGACCGCGTCGACCCCGAGCTCGGCCGCCTTGGCGACGGCGGCCGCGGGGGTCACCCCCATCATCGTGCGGAGGTTGGTGTCGAAGCTGAGCGTCACGACGACCGGCAGGTCGGGCGCCACCTCGCCCGCCGCGGCGACCGCGGCCCCGACCTCCGCGAGGTCGCTCATGGTCTCGACCAGCACCAGGTCGACGCCGCCGGCCACCAGGCCGCGCAGCTGCTCGGCGAAGTGCGCCTGCGCCTCGGCGGGCGTCATCGCCCCGAGCGGCTCGAGCAGCTCGCCGGTCGGGCCGAGGTCGCCCGCGACGAGGGCGTCGTGGGCGTCGGCCACCTCGCGCGCGATGCGGGCGGCGGCCTCGTTGACCTCCTCCACGCGGTCGCCGAGCCCGTGCAGCTCCAGGCGCGGCCGGGTGCCGCCGAAGGTGTTGGTGGTCAGCACCCGCGACCCGGCCTCGGCGTACGCCGTGTGGGCGTCGCGCACGGCGTCGGGGCGCTCGAGGTTCCACTGCTCGCCCGGGGCGCCGTCCTCGAGACCGCGCTCCTGCAGCAGCGTGCCCATGCCGCCGTCGAGGAGCAGGACGCCGTCACGGGCGAGGTCAGCGAGGCGAGTCGTCACGGGGCGAGCGTAGGACCTCGTGCCGACAGAGCGGGGGCCGTCCCAGACCGGGGCCTACGGCCCGCGTGGGACCATCCGGGTCGTCGGCAGCGGCGGCGCGTGCAGCGCCTCGCCCGGGTCGTCGGCGGGCAGCTCGAAGCGGGTGCGGTCACCCTCGTCGAGCCGGGCCTCCCACTGGGCGCGGTAGCGCACGACCTCGTCGTGGCTGCGGCCGACGAAGTTCCACCACATCACGATCTGCTCGCCGAAGGGTGGGCCACCGAGGAGCAGCAGCCGCGCGTCGGTCTCGGCCGTCAGCTCCAGCTCGCGCGCGCCGGGCTCGAGGAAGCCGAGCTCGTCGGCGGCCAGCGGCTTGCCGTCGACGCGCACCGCGCCCGTGTCGAGCAGCACGCCGTGCTCGTACGCCGCCTCGACCGGCACGCGCAGCGTCGTGCCGGCCCGGAGCACCAGCTCGGCGCCGAGCAGCGGCGAGTGCGTGAGGACGGGAGACTCGGAGCCCAGCAGCGAGCCCAGGAAGACGCGCGCGACCCAGCCGTCCCCGCCGACGGGCTCGGGGGCGTGGTGCTCGAACGCCGGCGCGACCTGGCGCGCCTCGTCGGGAAGCGCCAGCCAGAGCTGGGCGCCGTGGAGCGTGGTGGTGGCGTCGGTGGAGTACTCGCTGTGGGAGATGCCGCGGCCGGCGGTCATGAGGTTCATCTCGCCCGGGCGCACGACGGCGTGGTGGCCCGCGGAGTCGCGGTGCTCGATCTCGCCGGAGAACAGCCAGCTGACCGTCGCGAGACCGGTGTGCGGGTGGGGCGGCACGTCCATGCCGCCGCGGTCGGCCACGTCGTCGGGGCCGTAGTGGTCGACGAAGCACCAGGCGCCGATCAGCGAGCGCTGGCGCTGCGGCAGCGTCCGGCGCACGGTCATGGCGCGGAGCCCGCCGAGCGGGACCTCCCGGGGAGTGAGCACCTCCATGACCCGAGGGTAGTCGTCGGTGCCACTTGGTTGGATGGGCGCATGCGCTCGCTCCCCCACGGCTCCTGGCCGTCCCCGATCGGCCCCGAGGACCTCGTCGCCGGCGCCGGCACGCCGTCGGCACCGCTGTCCGACGGCGGGCGGGTGCACTGGCTGACCACCCGGCCCGAGTCCGGCGCCCGCGTGCTGCTGTGCCGGCGCGAGGCCGACGGCAGCGTCACCGACCTGTCGCCGGGGTGGATGTCGGTGCGCTCGCGCGTCCACGAGTACGGCGGCGGCGCCCACGCCCTGCGCGACGGCGTGGTTCTCGCCGTCGACTTCGTCACGCAGCGGCTGTGGCGCCTCGACGGCGACGAGCCGGTGGCCCTGACGCCGGAGGTCGACGACGCGGCGGTGCGGTGGTCGTCGATGGCCGTCGACACCCGACGCGGCGTGTGCTTCGCGGTGCGCGAGGACCACCGCGACCTGGCGGTCGAGGCGGTCAACGAGCTGGTGCGCCTGCCCCTCGAGCCGTCGCCGTGGCCGTCGTGGGGCGAGGTCGTGGTGGCGGGGCGCCGGCGTGACCTGCCCCGGCCCGACGCCGACGACGCGGGCGACCCGACGCTCCCCGACTTCGTCACCGACCCCGTGCTCTCCCCCGCCGGCGACCACCTCGCCTGGCTGCAGTGGTCGCACCCCGGCATGCCGTGGGACGCAGCACAGGTCCACCTCGGACGCCTGGACGCCGCGGGCGACCTGGTCGAGCGCTGGGCGGTCACGCTCCCCGCCGGGTCGGCCAGCGAGCCGGTCTGGCTGCCCGACGGCCGGCTCGCCTTCCTCGCCGACCCCGAGGGCTGGGCGGTGCCGCACGTCGTCGAGGCCCGGTCCGACGCCACGCCCGAGGCCGTCGTCGGCCCCGGGCTGGAGCACGGCCTGCCCGGGTGGCAGCTGCGCACCCGGTCGATGACCGCCCTCGCCGACGGCCGGCTCGCCGTGGTGCGCACCGTCGACGGCGTCGCCGGCGTGGTGCTCGTCGACCCCGCGGACGGGTCCGTCTCCGAGCCCGTGCCCGACGCCGTCGCGGCCTCCGGGCTCGACGCCCACGGCGAGGGGCTGGTCGCCGAGCTCGGCCACCGCACCGACGGCTGGCAGACCACCGTCGTCGGCCCCGACGGCACCACCGAGGTGGTCGCCCGCCGCGGCGTCGTGCCCGACGCGGCGTACCTGGCGCCGGCGCAGTCGGTCAGCTGGACGGGCAGCGGCGGCGAGCAGGCCCACGGCTTCCTGCACCTCCCCGCGCACCCCGAGGTCAGCGGTCCCGACGGTGAGCTCCCACCGCTCGTCGTGGTCGCGCACGGCGGCCCCACGTCGGCCACCACCTCCGTCCCGAGCCCCCGCGTCGCACTGCTGACCTCGCGCGGCTTCGCCGTGCTCGACGTCGACTACGGCGGGTCGACGGGCTACGGCCGCGCCTACCGCGAGCGGCTGCACGGCCAGTGGGGCGTCGTCGACGTCGAGGACGTCGTGCTCGGGGCGCAGCACCTGGCCGACGAGGGCCTGGTCGACGGCGCCCGGCTCGGGGTGCTCGGCGGGTCGGCCGGGGGCTACGTCGTCTACGCCGCGGTCGCCTTCCACGACGTCTTCACCGCCGGGATCAGCTACTTCGGCGTCGCCGACCCCTCGCTGCTCGCGCAGGAGACCCACAAGATGGAGTCGCGCTACCTCGACGGCCTGATCGGGCCGTGGCCGGCGGCCCGGGCGACGTACGACGCCCGCTCGCCGCTGGTGCACGTCGACCGGATCTCGACCCCGCTGCTGCTGCTCCAGGGGCTCGACGACCGGGTCGTGCCCCCGTCGCAGACGACGGCCATCGCCGAGGCGCTCCGCTCGCGCGGCGGTGACGTGGAGGTGGTCGAGTTCGCGGGCGAGGGGCACGGCTTCCGCGACCCGGCCAACATCGTCGCCGCGACCCGAGCCGAGCTCGCCTTCCTCGGCCGGCTGTGGGGCTTCACGGCCGACCTCGGGGAGGGGTCCGGTGCCTGAGCGCCGCTCCGGCCTCGGCGACGCCGAGCGCGGCGCCCTGCTCGTCCTCGTCGGCGCCACGGTCGTCGTCAACGTCGGCCTGCGACTGGTCACCGACGTCAGCCCCTGGCTGCGGATCCTGCTGTCGCTCGTCGTCGGCGTCGTCGCCGCCGCCCTCGTGGTGCGGGTGGTGACCCGCCGGCGGCGCTAGGGGGCTTTTCGAACGAAAAGCCCCCGACACGCCGGGCACCGAGGAGCGAATCGGTCGGAAACGTCGGGCCCGAGGGGCTTTTCGTTCGAAAAGCCCCGGACAGCGCGACGAGGCGGCCGGGACCACTCCCGACCGCCCCGAGGGGAAGAGGTGCGTCAGCCGCGGCGACGGCCGCCGCTGCTGAACGACGCGGCGCTGTGCGAGCCGGCACCGGAGCCCTGGCCGCCACCCGCGCGACGACGCGAGCCGCCGGACTTCTGGCCGCCACCCTGACCGCCCGAGCGCGACGACTGGCCGCCGGAGCGCGACTGCCCCGAGCGCGCCTGGCCGCCACCCTGGCCGCCACCCTGGCCGCCACCGCCCGCGGGACGCCGGCGACGACGCGAGCCGCCACCGGAGCCACCGGCCGAGCCGGCGCCGCCGGAGCGACCGGTCGGCTGGGCCGGCTTCTCGACGACGAGCCCGCCGGAGAGCACGCGCTCGCCGGGGGCGAGCTGCTGCAGCACGGCGTGGCCGGGGCCGGGGATGCGCGTGGTGGTGGGCCTGATGCCCGCGGCGCGGGTCAGCTGGCGCACGTCGCCGACCTGGCTGTCGGTCATCAGCGTGACCACCGTGCCGGCGGCGCCGGCGCGCGCCGTACGGCCGGAGCGGTGGAGGTAGGCCTTGTGCTCGGCCGGCGGGTCGGCGTGCACCACGAGCGACACGTCGTCGACGTGGATGCCGCGGGCCGCGATGTCGGTCGCGACCAGCGTGGTGGCCTCGCCGGAGTGGAACGCCGCCATGTTGCGGGTGCGGGCGTTCTGGGCGAGGTTGCCGTGCAGGTCGACGGTGGGCACGCCGGCGGAGTTGAGCTTCTTGGCGAGGTTCTTGGCGCCGTGCTTGGTGCGGGTGAAGACCACGGTGCGACCGGGGGCGCTGGCGAGGTCGGTGAGCACGGCGAGACGCTGCTCGTGCGGCACGTGGAGCACGTGGTGGTCCATCGACGCGACCGGCGACTGCGCCGAGTCGGCCTGGTGGACGGCCGGCTTGTCGAGGTAGCGCTTGACCAGCACGTCGACACCCGCGTCGAGGGTGGCGGAGAACAGCATCCGCTGGCCGCCGCGCGGGGTGGTGTCGAGCAGCCGCTTGACCGCGGGCAGGAAGCCCAGGTCGGCCATGTGGTCGGCCTCGTCGAGCACGGTGACCTCGACCGAGGCGAGCGAGACGTGCCCCTGGCCGATGAGGTCCTCCAGCCGGCCGGGGCAGGCCAGCAGGACGTCGACGCCGCGCCGCAGCGCCTCGACCTGACGGCCCTGGCCGACGCCGCCGAAGACGGTCGTGGTGGTGAGGTGGCGGGCCTCGGCCAGCGGTGCGATGGCCGCCTCGATCTGGGCGACCAGCTCGCGGGTCGGCGCCAGGATCAGGGCGCGCGGCCGCTTCGGCGTACGACGCGTGGTCGACGCCGACAGCCGGGCCACGAGGGGCAGGCAGAAGGCCAGCGTCTTGCCGGAGCCGGTGCGGCCCCGGCCGAGCACGTCACGGCCGCGCAGCGCGTCGGGCATGGTCGCGGCCTGGATCGGGGTGGGCGTGGTGATGCCGCCCTGCGCGAGCTGGTCGCACAGGTCGGTGGGCAGGCCGAGGCCTGCGAAGGAGGAAGACAAAAGGGGTTCTCTCGAGGAGGTGGGATGGGACGTCCCGCGAGACCGAGTCGTCTCGGTCGGCGTGGAGACCGGCGCAGTGCCGTTCTGCAACACGCATCAGGACCGGCGGGGCGGTCCTCGTGGTCACCACCCTAGACCACTCGGGCCCACCACCCCGCATCGTCGCGACGTGACGAAGCGCTCGTCGGGTCAGGCCAGCGCCGCGGGTCGGCAGGCCCGGGCCCTCACGCGCCCTGGTCGGCGAGGGCGCGTCGTACGACGGCGGCGACGGCGAGGGCTAGCTCCTCGGGCCCGTCGGAGGCGAGCTCGGGGACGATGGTGTCGACGATGCCGGCCGCGTGCAGGGCGGGGGCGGCGACGCCCTGGGCCTCGGCGATCTCGGCGGCGTGGGTGACGTCGCCGTGCACGATGACCGAGGCGCCCTCGGGCGGCAGCGGGCTGAGCCAGGCGTTGCTGGTGGCGACGACGTGGCGGGCGGGCAGCAGCGCGAGCGCGCCTCCGCCGCAGCCCTGCCCGAGGATCACCGACACCGTCGGCACGGTGAGCGTGGTCAGGGTGGCGATGCAGCGGGCGATCTCGCCGGCGACGGCGCCCTCCTCGGCGGCCTGCGAGAGCTCGGCGCCGGGGGTGTCGACGACGGTCACGAGCGGCAGGCCGAGCTCCTCGGCCAGGGCCATGCCGCGCTGGGCCTGCCGCAGCGCGGCCGGGCCGAGCGGGGTGTCGGGGGTCTGGCGCAGCCGGTCCTGACCGACCAGCACGCACGGCTGGCCGTCGAGCCGGGCCAGCGCGACGATGACCGAGCTGTCGCGCTCGCCGTGCTCGGTGCCGTTGAGCGCGAGCGTGGTGGAGGCGGCGTACCTGGTGAGGTCGCGGACCCCGGCGCGGGTGTCCTCGCGCGTCAGCCCGACCGACTCCCAGGTGCCGCGGGCGGGCACGTCGACGTCGCGCACCGCGATCGTGCCGGGCGTCGCGGGGTCGACGAGCACCGAGAGCGCCTGGTCGATGAGGTCGGGCAGCTGCTCGGTCGAGACGACGGCGTCGATGACCCCGTGGTCGCGGAGGTTCTCCGCCCGCTGCACGCCCTCGGGGAAGGGCTCGCCGTTGAGCGCCTCGAAGACCTTCGGACCGAGGAACCCGACCAGCGCGCCCGGCTCGGCGACGGTGACGTGGCCGAGGGAGCCCCACGAGGCGAAGACGCCGCCGGTGGTGGGGTGGCGCAGGTGCACGAGGTACGGCAGCCCGGCCGCGCGGTGGGCCATCACGGCCCGCGAGATCTCGGCCATCTGCCAGAAGGCGGGCGTGCCCTCCTGCATCCGGGTGCCGCCCGACGCGGTCGTGGCGAGCAGCGGCAGGCCCTCGGCCGTGGCACGTCGTACGGCGGCCACGATGCGGTCGGCGGCGGCCCGGCCGATGGTGCCGCCGAGGAAGCGGAACTCGTTGATCACGAACGCCACCGGCCGCCCGCGCACCACGCCGAAGCCGGTGACGACCGACTCGTCGGTGCCGGCCTTCTCGGCGGCGCCGCGGAGCTCGGCCTGGTAGGCCTCGGGGTGCCCCGACAGATCGAGGGGGACGTCCCACGACTCGAAGGTGCCCTCGTCGAGCACCAGCTCGACCAGCTCGGCGGCCGACCAGCGACGGGCCGTCACGAGTCGAGCCACGCACGCACGGACGCGCCGTGCTGGTCGAGGGCGGGCGGCGCGAGGTGGTCGCGGCGGGTGACCTCGGTGCCGTCGCCGTCGAAGAACCGCAGCGGCGGGCCGGGCAGCGTCACGGGCCCGAGCACCGGGTGCTCGACGTCGACGAGCAGGCCCTGGCTCCGCGTCTGGTCCCACTCGTAGACCTCGTCGAGGGTGCGCACCTTGCCCGCCGGCACGCCGACCTCGGCCAACCGGGCCAGCAGCGGCTCGGCGTCCTGGTCGGCGAAGACGCCCTCGACCAGCTCGATGACCCGCTCTCGCGCGGCCACCCGCTCGGGGTTGGTGGCGAGGCCCTCGGCGTCGGGGTCGAGCCCGAAGCCGGCGCAGAACCGCTTCCACAGGCCCTCGCTGCCGAGCGCGATCTGCACGGCGCCGTCGCGGCAGCGGAACAGGCCGTACGGCGCGATCGACGGATGGTGGTTGCCCTGCGCCCGGCCGACCTGGCCGGCCACCGTCCAGCGGGTGCCCTGGAAGGCGTGGACCCCGACGGTGGCGGCGAGGAGCGACGTGCGGACGACCCGGCCGACGCCGGTGCGCTCGCGCTCGTGCAGCGCGGCGAGGACGCCGTAGGCGCCGTACATGCCGGAGAGCAGGTCGGCGATGGGCACGCCCACCCGCTGCGGGTCGTCGGGCCCCGAGCCGGTGAGCGACATCAGGCCCGCCTCGCCCTGGGCGATCTGGTCGTAGCCGGCCCGGCCGCCCTCGGGGCCGTCGTGGCCGAAGCCGGTGATCGACAGCACCACCAGGCGCGGGTTGCGCTCGGTCAGCGACGCGATGCCCAGGCCCAGCCGCTCGAGCACGCCGGTGCGGAAGTTCTCCACCAGCACGTCGGCCCGGTCGACGAGGCGCAGCAGGACGTCCTTGTCGGCGTCGTCCTTCAGGTCGAGGGTGATCGACTCCTTGTTGCGGTTGGTCGACAGGAAGTACGTCGACACGTCGCCCTCGGGACCCACGAACGGCGGCCCCCACCCGCGGGTGTCGTCGCCGTGGCCCGGCGCCTCCACCTTGATGACGCGGGCGCCCTGGTCGCCCAGCATCTGGGTGGCGTGGGGGCCGGCGAGCGCGCGGGAGAGGTCGACGACGAGCACGCCGTCCAGCGGTCCGGTCACAGGGGCATCCTTCACGTCCCTCACCAGCCCGGTAGCACGAGGGCGGCCCACACGAGCAGCGGTCCGACCAGGACGACGACCACGCTGTAGGTGAGGATCTGCTTGTAGTAGACGCGCTCGTCGATGCTGGGCGGGCGGTTGGCCAGCATCAGCGCACCGTTGGTGCTGAACGGGCTGACGTCGACGATGGTCGACGAGATCGCCAGCGCGGCGACGAAGAGCACCGCGTTGACGCCGCCCTCGGCCACCAGCGGCACCGCGATCGGGATGATCACCGGCAGCAGCGCGGTCGAGGACGCGAACGCCGAGACCACGCCGCCGACGTAGCAGAGCACCAGCGCGCCGATGACGGCCACGCCGAGCCCCGCGGCCCAGTCGCCGACGTAGACGTCGCTGCCGGCCTTGATGAGGATCGCGGCGTACGTCGAGACGCCGGCGACCAGGAGCACGGTCGGCCAGGCGACCTGCTTGATGGCGTCGCGGTGCTCGTTCGGCTTGAGCATGGCCAGGATGACCGCGGCGGTGATCGCGGTGAAGCCGATGTTCTTCTCGAAGGCGAGCGCGACGACGGCGACGGCGACGAAAGCCACCAGGGTCAGCACCTGGTCGCGCTTGACGCCGACCGCCTGGGTGGTGCCCGTGGTGCTCTCGCCGGTGCCGCGGGCACCGACGCTGACGCCGCCGGCGTGGTCGACGTCGTGGCCGAACGGGTCGTCGTCGGGGTCGAGCCGCTGCTTCATCAGCTCGCGGCCGCCGAACAGGACGAACAGGATGCCGGCCATGACGATGTTCACCACGAGGCTCGAGACGAAGAGCGTCACCTCGCCGACCGGGAGGCCGGCGTCCTCCATCACCGAGTTGGTGATGACGCCGTAGATGCTGATCGGCGAGAACCCGCCGCCCTGGGCGCCGTGCACCACGAACATGCCCATCATCAGTGGGTTGATCTTGTAGCGCCCGGCGAAGCCCAGCGCGATCGGGCCGATGATCGCGCAGGCCGCGGGACTTGCGGCGCCGATCGCGGTCAGCACCGCGGTGACCGCGAACATCACCCAGGGGATCAGCGCGACCCGGCCGCCCACCGCCTTGACGGCCGACCTGACGATGAGGTCGACGGTGCCGTTGTTGCGCGCGATCGCGAACAGGTACGTCACCCCGACGAGCGTGAGGATCAGGTCGCCGCTGACGCCGGCGAGGATCTCCTTCTCGTCCATGCCGAGGGCGTACATGCCGACGAACCACGCGGCGACGTAGGCCAGCGCCCCCATGTTGATGGGCAGCAACGTGCCCACGACGAACAGCGCGACGAGCGCCAGGATCGCTACCAGCTCCTGGTCCACGATCCACCTCCCTTGTCGAGACTCGACCGTGACCGGCGTCACGGGTTGGATCAGTGGCCTAGCCAATAGCCCACCGGGCCTCCTGTCAATACACTCGACACATGACGACGTCGCCCAGCTCCCCCGGCCTGCCCGGGCCGCTGGCCCGCAGCCGGCTCTACGAGCAGGTCGCGCAGCAGATCACCGGGTGGATCACCGACAACGAGCTGCGTCCCGGCGACCGCATCCCGCCCGAGCGCGAGCTCGCCCAGCGGCTCGGCGTCAGCCGCGCGACGCTCTCGCAGGCGCTCGTCGCGCTCGAGGTCGTGGGCGTCGTGGCCGTGCGGCACGGCGACGGCACCGTCGTCACCGGCACGGGTGCCGGCCCGCGCATCGCCGAGGCGATCCGCGCCCACGCCGACCGGCTGCCCGACATCATCGACACCCGCGACGCGCTCGAGACCAAGATCGCGGCGCTGGCCGCGCAGCGGCGTACGACGGACGACCTCGCGGCCATCGACGCCGCCCTGACGGCGATGGCCGACGACGTGGGGGCCGGCGGGCGCGGGGTCGAGGGCGACGAGCTCTTCCACAGCGCCGTCACCGCCGCGGCCCACTCCAGCCTGCTGGCCCGGTTGATGACCGAGATCTCGGCGCTGATCGTGGAGACCCGCCTGGAGTCGCTGTCGCAGCCCGGCCGTCCGCGCGACTCCCTCGCCGGCCACCGGGCCGTGGCCGACGCCATCCACGCCGGTGACCCCGAGGCGGCAGCCGCCGCGATGCACGCGCACGTCTCGATGGTCAGTGACGTCGCGCTGCTCCGCGATCGGTGAGCGGTCTCGAGGTCCTGGCCGTCCTCGGGGCCGGGCTCGGCGCGGGCGTGCTGTCGGCGACGGTGGGCGTTGCGTCGCTGCTGAGCTTCCCCGTGCTGCTCGCCGTGGGCCTGCCGCCGGTCACCGCCAACGCCTCCAACACCGTCGGCCTCGTGCCCGGTGGGCTCTCCGGCTCGCTCGGCTACCGCCGCGAGCTACGCGAGCAGCCCGCCCTGGCCCGTACGATCCTGCTCGTCTGCTCGGTCGCGGCCGTGGCGGGTGCGCTGCTGCTCCTCGCGCTGCCGCCCGGCGTCTTCGAGGCCGTGGTGCCGTGGCTCATCCTGTTCACCGCCGTGCTGGTGGGGGTGCAGCCGTGGGTCAGCCGACGCGTGCGCGAGCGGGCCGGGCCCGACGCCGAGCCGCGCACCCGGATGTCGCCGCTGACGCTCGCGGGCGCGGCCGTGACCGGGGTGTACGGCGGCTACTTCGGCGCCGGGGCCGGCGTCATGATGATGGCCGTCATGGGCTTCGGGCTCGACCTCGAGATCCGCGTGGTCAACGCCCTCAAGACGCTTTCGCTCATGGCCGGCAACGTGGTCGCCTCGCTCGTCTTCCTGCTGCTCGCCGACCTCGACTGGGCCGCCATCGCGCTGCTCGCCACCGGCTCGCTCGTGGGCGGGTACGTCGGCGCCGTCATCGGCCGCCACCTCCCCGACCGCGTGCTGCGCACCGCCATCGTCGTCGCCGGCGTCACCGCGTTCGCCCTGCTGCTCTGATCGCTCGTCGGCTCCTTCCCGTCGGTCACCACGTGACCCGGCCCGGTCGACGATGCGCGAGCGTACGACCCCTGCCCCGTTCCTGAGGTGCGGGCGCAGCGAGCCACGAAGGGCCGCCCCTTCGAGACGCCCCGCTCGTCCCTCGCGGGGCTCCTCAGGGACCGGGGTGACGCCGCTCGTCCCTCGCGGGACTCCTCAGGGAGCGGGGTGACGCTGCTCGTCCCTCGCGGGGCTACTCAGCGAGCGGGGCCTTGCGCCCGGTTCCGACCTGCGAGCGAAAGACCAATGCCCGGTCCCTGAGGTGCGAGCGCAGCGAGCCACGAAGGGCCGCCCCTTCGAGACGCCCCGCTCGTCCCTCGCGGGGCTCCTCAGGGACCGGGGTGACGCCGCTCGTCCCTCGCGGGACTCCTCAGGAAGCGGGGTGACGCTGCTCGTCCCTCGCGGGGCTCCTCAGCGAGCGGGGCCTTGCGCCCGGTACCTGCCCTGCGAGCGAAAGACCAATGCCCGGTCCCTGAGGTGCGAGCGCAGCGAGCCACGAAGGGCCGCCCCTTCGAGACGCCCCGCTCGTCCCTCGCGGGACTCCTCAGGGAGCGGGGTGACGCCGCTCGTCTCTCACGGGACTCCTCAGGGACCGGGGTGACGCCACTTCTCAGGGAGTGGAGAAGGACAGGGCCTTGGCGCCGCCGACGACGGGGAGGTCGAGGGTGCTGGCGGCGGGGGCGACGGTGATGCGGGTGCCGGGGTCGGGGCGCACGGTGAACTGCTGGTCGGTCGAGACGACGACGAGGCCGATGCGGTGGCCGGCGGGGAAGCGGTAGTCGTCGGGCTCGAGCTCCCAGCGGAAGGTGTACTCCTTGCCCTGCTGGATCGGCTGGGTGCGGTCGGCGCGGGTGCGGTTCTGCACGTCGGTCCAGCCGCGCGTGACCATCACCGGCGCAGCGTCGCTGCCGACAGGGCCGTGGTCGACGAGCACCGCCGTGAGGTTGGCGGCGTACCGGTTGTCGACGGAGGCGCGCAGCGACACCGACGGGGTCCCGGAGAGCTGCACGTCGCGGCGCAGCGGCGCCGACAGGTACGCCAGCCGGTGGGGGTCGGCGGTGTCGGGCGCGGTGATCAGCGAGGCGTCGGTGTTGCGTTCGCGGCCGGCGTCGACGAACGACTGCCGCGGGCGCGGGCCGGGGGCGGGCCTGGTCGACAGGGTGCCCGGCTCGGTGGCGTTCGACGCGCCGAGCCGCAGCGTGGCGGAGCGGGAGCCGGGCGCCGGCCAGTCGGCGTACTGCACGTAGCTGCCGTCGGGGCGCTGCACGTCGGCGCGCGGCTCGTCGAGGATGCCGTTGTCGACGCCGAAGAGCTCGTGGGTCATCCACTTGTTGAGCTCGTCGGTGTAGCCCGAGGTGCGCGAGGGCCCGCCGTGGCCGCCGTTGTGGAGCCAGATCTTGCGGGTGACGCCGGCCTTGCCGAGGGCGTCGTACCAGCTGGCGAAGGCGCGCGGCATGACGTTGTAGTCCTCGAGCCCGTGCACCACGAAGACGCTGGCCTCCACCCCGCGGGCCTGACGCAGGTAGTCGCGCGCCTTCCAGTAGGCGTTGTAGTCGCCGGTGACGCGGTCCTGGCGCTGCCGCATCTCGTCGACGACCACGCGGCACTTCTCCGCCCGCGTCGGGCCCTGGACGTACTCCGCCAGCACGTCGAGGTCCTCGCCGAGGTAGGCGTTGTCTCCCACGCCCGACCGGGCGGAGTGCGGCGCGCGGACGAGGCCGTTGGCGCGGTAGTAGTCGTACCAGCTGGCGATCGCCGAGACCGGCACGATCGTGCGCAGCCCCTCGACGCCGGTCGTGGCGACCTGGTTGGGCAGCGTGCCGTTGTAGGAGACGCCGGTCATGCCGACGTCGCCGGTGCTCCAGTCGGCACGCACGGGCGCGCCGCTCTCGTCGTACGCCGCTGCACGCCCGCCGAGCCAGTCGATGACCGCCTTGGTGCCGAGCGTCTCCTTCGCGTCGCCCACGGTGGGGCAGCCGTCGGAGAAGCCGGTGCCGATGCTCTCGCCGAGCACGACGGCGTAGCCGCGGGGCACCCAGTAGTCGTCGAGCGACCCGGGCAGCTGCGGCTTCGACACGGGCTCGGCCGCCGCGATCGACGACCGACCGCGGGGCTGCTGGCCCTCCTGCGGCATCACGGTGAAGTCGACGCCGTGGTTGACCCCGCCGCCGGTGTTGTAGCGGTAGGGGCTGTGCTCGAAGACGACGGGGACCTCGATCCCCTTCGCCTCGGTCTCGGCCGGTCGCGCGACCTGCACCCGCACGCGGTCGCGCTTGCCGTCGAGGTCGGAGTCGACCGGGGTCTGCACCCAGAGGGTCTCGACGACCGCGTCGTCGAGGTCGAACTGCGGCTTGGCCATGCCGCCCTCGACCTGCAGCCAGTCGGGCGGGACGGGCCGGTCCCCCGCCGCCGGGCGCGGCGCGGCGGCCGCCTCGTCGTACGACCCCGGCTGCAGCGTGGCGGCCAGCGCCAGTGCGAGCAGGGGTGTGAGGGCGTACGTGTACCTGCGGCGCATCCGAGCCTCCCGAGATCGACCGAGCCGTGGCGCGCACGCTAGCCCGGCCCCGACCGCTCGGTCACCCCCCGACGACCGACCGCGACCCGATCGTGACGTGGCGCCGGCTCGGATGTCCGGGGAGAGCCCGTCACCCCGCGATCGGGCCGAGCCGGGAGCGGTGGAAGAGCAGGGGGGCGTCGGGCTCGGCGTGGTCGGGGGCGTGCTCGGCGACGGCGTGCAGCGCGAGGAGCACGATGGTGTGGTCGCCGGCCTCGACCTCGCGGTGGATCGAGCAGTCGAACTGCGCGAGCCCGTCGTCGAGCACCACGGCGCCCTGGGGCCGCACGCTCCACGCGAGGTCGTCGAAGCGGTGCTCGACGGGGCCGGCGAGCTGACGGCAGGCGTCGCCGTGGTGGGCGGCGAGCACGGTCACGCCCAGGCGGTCGGCGGCGCGCAGGTCGGGCCAGGTCCGCGAGGTGTTGGCGACCGAGACCGAGACCAGCGGCGGGTCGAGGCTCACCGAGGTGAACGAGCTCGCCGCGAGGCCGACGGGATCGCCGTCGACGACCGCGGCGACGGCGACCACCCCGCTCGGGAAGTGGCCGAACGCCTCGCGCAGCCGGGAGGCGTCGAGGTCCTGGTTGGTGCGGAAGGCGGCGATGGTCACGGGTGGGCTCCTTGCGGCAGCAGTGCCCCGACCGCCGGTCGCGCACGCCCCAGCCAGGTGGCGTACGCCGCCGGGTCGTCGTGGTGCTCGTCGAGCACGTAGAGCGCCGGGACGGGGACGACGGCGCCGAGCTCGACGAGCAGCGGTCGCAGGTGCAGCTCGGGCGCGAGGGCGTGGGCCGGGCCGGCGCCGAGCATGAGTGGCACGGCGATCCCCCGGAGACCGGTGCCGCCCGCGAAGCGGTCGAGGAAGACCTTGAGCAGCCCGGTGTAGGTCGCCTTGTAGGTCGGGCTCGCGACGACGACCAGGTCGGCCGCGCCCACCAGCTCGACGAGGTCACCGACGCGGAGCGAGCTCCAGTCGAGCAGCTCCGGCCCGAGCGTCCCGACGTCGACGACGAGGTCGGGCTCGCCGCCCGACAGCTCGCGGGCGACGTACGACGCGGCGGCGAGGGTGCGCGAGGCCGGCTTGGGGTTGCCGACGACGACGGCGACCCGGCTCACGACGCGCTCACCCGCGCGCCGTCGCGAGCGGGCGCCCCGAACGGCACCGCTGCCGCGCGGTGGCGGGCGTCGACGACCTGCTGGGCGGGGTGGCTCCAGCGACCGCGGCGGGCCAGCTCGGGCAGCACGCCCTCGCCGAACCAGTACGCCGACTCCAGGTGCGGGTAGCCGGACAGCACGAACTCCTCGATGCCGACGGCGGCGTACTCCTCGACGACGTCGGCGACCTCGCTGTGGCTGCCGACCAGGGCGGTGCCGGCCCCGCCGCGCACCAGCCCGACGCCGGCCCACACGCCGGGGTGCACCTCGAGGTCGTGGGGGTCCCCACCACCGGCAGAGCCCGTGGAGCCGCCGCGGAGGGCAAGCATCCGCTTCTGCCCCTCCGACTCGCTGCGCCGCAGCCCCGCCTGCACGCGGGCGACGTCGGCCGGGTCGATGCCGCGGAGCAGCCGGGCGGCCTCGGCCCACGCCTCCTCGGACGTGTCGCGGGTGATGGTGTGCAAGCGGATGCCGAAGCGCACCTCGCGGCCCTGCTGGGCGGCGAGCCCGCGGATCCAGTCGACCTTCTCCTTCACCGCGGCCGGGGGCTCGCCCCAGGTGAGGTAGACGTCGCTGTACGCCGCGGCGACCGCGCCTGCAGCGGGCGAGGAGCCGCCGAAGTAGACGTCGGGGTGCGGGTCGGGGCCGTGCTGCAGCACCGCCTCCTCGACCTGCAGGTGCTCACCGCGGTGGGTGACGGTCTCGCCGTCCCACAGCCGCGTGACGACGTCGAGGAACTCCCCGCACCGGGCGTAGCGCTCGTCCTTGTCGAGGAAGTCGCCGAACATCCGCTGCTCGTGGCTCTCGCCGCCGGTGACGACGTTGAGCAGCAGCCGCCCGCCCGTGAGCTGCTGGAAGGTGCCGGCCATCTGGGCGGCGAGGTACGGCGAGATCAGGCCGGGCCGGAGCGCGACCAGGAACTTCAGCCGCTCCGAGACCTGGCTCAGCATGGCGGTGGTCAGCCAGGCGTCCTCGCACCAGGCGCCTGCCGGGGTCAGCGCCCCGACGAAGCCGAGGTCCTCGGCGGCGCGCGCGACCTGACCGAGGTAGGAGACCGACGCGGGCCGGCCCGAGGGACCGGCGGAGACACCGTGCCCGCCGCCGACGACCTGTCGGCCGTCGCCGCCGTTGGTCGGCAGGAACCAGTGGAAGGTGAGGTCGCCCATCAGCCGACCCGCTCCAGCTCGGCGGCCTCGAGCTCGCGCACGATCGGCAGGATCTCGCGACCGAAGTGCTGCACGTCCTCCTGGAAGTGCAGGAAGCCCAGCAAGAAGAGGTCGACCCCGCGGCGCTTGTGCTCGAGCATCCGGTGCGCGATCTGCTCAGGCGTGCCGATCAGGCCGGTGCGGAAGCCGTCGTTGTACTGCACCAGGTCCTTGGAGTCGGAGTCCTGCCACATCCCCTTCTTGTCTCCGGTGGACTGGCCGGCCTGCGTGACCGCGGAGCCGAAGCCCTCGACGGCCTCCACGTCGGCCTTCTCGACGATCTCGTCGAGCACGGCGTGCGCCTCGGCCTCGGTCTCCCGGCCGACGACGAAGCCGTTGACGCCGAAGCGCACGTGGCCGGCGCGGCCGTGGACGGAGGCGACGTCACTGACGTCGCGCACCTGCTCCTCGACGCCCTCGGGCGTGTTGCCGTTCATGAAGTACCAGTCGGTGACGCGACCGCCCATCCCCCGGGCGTCGGTCGAGTTGCCGCCCATGAAGATCTCGGGGTGCGGGCGACCCGGCACGTCGTACGGCTTGGGCTTGAGGTCGAAGTCGTGCAGCCGGTAGAAGTCGCCGCTCAGCTCGGCGTGGTCGCTCGTCCAGATCTCGCGGAGGTAGCGGATGAACTCCTCGGAGCGGCGGTAGCGCTCGCCGTGCTCGAGCCAGGGCTCGCCGAGCTTGGTGAACTCGTCCTTGAACCAGCCGCTGACGACGTTCACGCAGAAGCGGCCCTTGGTGTACTGGTCGGAGCTGGCCACCAGCTTGGCCAGCACGCCGGGCTGCCAGAGGCCGGGGTGCACCGCGGCGATGACCTTGAGCCGCTCGGTCGCCAGCGCGATCGCGAGGCTGATCGAGGTCGACTCGTGCTGGTACGCCGCGCCGTACCCGGCCATGTAGCGCACCTGCGAGAGGGCGTAGTCGAAGCCGTTGGCCTCGGCCAGGCGGGCCAGCTCGAGGTTGTAGTCGAGGCTCCAGTCGGTGCGCTGCTCGATCGTGCTGACGACCAGGCCGCCCGAGACGTTGGGCACCCAGTAGGCGAACTTCAGCGGCTCGTGGGGGGTGGGACTGGCGGACTGCGGCACGGTGACCTCCGGGTCGGGCGACGGGCGCGGACGAAACCGAGTAAACTTGACTCGGTTACATGACTTTATCGCGTGCCGGGTGTCGGCACCGTCCGGGGGACGGCAGGTTTCGCCTGCACCCCGGCAGGCCGGGAGGAGCAGCACGTGCGGGTCGAGCAGCTGGAGTGCCTGGTCGCGGTGGTCGAGCACGGGTCGCTGCGGCGCGCCGCGGCTCAGGTGCACCTGTCGCAGCCGGCCCTGAGCGAGGCGCTCAGCAAGCTCGAGGTCGAGCTCGGCACCACGTTGCTCGAGCGGCGGCGCTCCGGCACGGTCGTCAGCGCGGCCGGTCGCGAGCTGCTCGGCCCGGTGAGCGAGGTGCTCGAGGCCGTGGCGCGGCTCCGCGCCGCCGCGGGCGGCACCGGGCTCGTCGATCGGGTGGTGCGGGTCGGCAGCGTCGACGCCGCCACCTCCAGCCTGCTCGTGCCCGCCGTGAGGGCCTTCGGCGAGCGCGACCCGTCGGCCCGCGTCGAGGTGCACGACCTGCAGCAGCACGCCATCGCCGACGGCCTCGCGGAGGGCACCCTGCACCTCGGCCTGGTCAACACCCTGCCCGGAGAGGTGCTGCCCTCCGGCCTGCACGCCACTCCCCTGCTGCGCGGGCGGCCCGTGGTGGTGCTCCCGAGCGGTCACCCGCTCGCCGACGCCGGCGAGGTCGACCCCGACGACCTGCGCACCCAGCGCTTCGTGGCGATGCGCGACGGCTACGCGATGAGCCGGTACGCCGCGCGGCTCTTCGGCGACCGGCCACCCGCGCCGGCGTACACCGCCGACGGCGCGGCGCGCGGCAAGGCGACCGTCGCGGAGAGACTCGGCGTCACGCTGCTGCCCGACTACAGCGTCGCCGACGACCCGCTGCTGCGGGCGGGACTGATCACCACCCGGCCTGTCGCGGGCGACGACACCGTGGTCACCCTGACGCTGCTGCACCGGCCGCGGCCGCCACGGGGTGCGGTGCGCGACCTCGCCGCGGCGCTCGTCGCCCGGGCGGGCACGCTCGCCCCGGCCTGACCGGCCGGCTCAGGCGTGGCGCTGCTGCTCGAGGAGCACGTCGGCGGCCAGCCCCTGCGCGCGCCCGACGCCGAGGTCGACCCACGAGCGGAGGTCGTCGGTGCCCTCGCACCCCGACGGACCCACCAGCACCCAGCCGTGCACGGGCCGGTCGCGCATGACCATCGGCTCCACCTCGGGCCGGGCGAGCAGCTGCTCCTCGGCCTCGGGGTCGACGCGCATCATCAGGCCGTCGCGGGTGACGGCGAGCGCCATCAGGTCGTCGACCAGGAAGGCGAGCCCGCCGAACATGCGCTTCTCGCTCACCACGTCACGGTCGAGCCCGGGAGTGGTCTCGAGCACGTCCCTGACCCGCTCGGCCAGCTCGGCGTCGTACGGCATGGGGCCAGTGTGACCCACGTGTCCAGCCGGCGAGACGTTCACCGTGCCGTCGTGGCGGGGGCGGTCGGCGTACACGCACCGGCGACCCCCGTCCGGTGCACTGCGCGGGTGCTGTCCCGTGGTCTCACCGGATCGGTGCTCGTGCTGCTCGGGTCGCTGCCGCTCGCGGTCCTCGACGGCACCACCGCGGGTCGGATGGCGGCGCTCGTCGTGGTGCTGGCCGGCCTGGGGCTCGTCGGCTCGGCGTGGCTCGAGCTGTGCGCGGGCGCCTCGCTCGGCGAGGTGTCGCTGCGGCGGGTGCACGCGGCGACGGCGCTGTGGACGCTGCCCTTGCTGCCGGCGCCGCCGCTGTTCAGCAACGACGGCTGGAGCTACGCGGCGCAGGGGGCGCTGACGTCGCTGGGGGTCTCGCCGTACGTCTGGACGCCGTCGCTGCTCTCGGGCAGCCCGCTGGGCGACGCGGTCGACCCGGTCTGGCAGACGACGCCCGCGCCGTACGGACCGCTGACGCTGCAGCTGGGCGGCCTGGCCGCCGGCGTGACGCAGGACCCGTACCTGCTGGTGCTCGCCCACCGCGCCGTCGCCCTGGTCGGGGTCGCCCTGCTCGCGTGGGCGCTGCCGCGGCTCGCGGTGTGGAGCGGCGTCGACGGCACCCGGGCCAGCGCGCTGGTGCTGCCGAGCCCGATCCTGCTGGCGCACGGCGTCGGGGGCCTGCACAACGACGTGCTGGTGGTCGGTCTGGTGGCCGCCGCCCTCGTCGTGGCCCGCGACCGGGGCTGGGTGGCGGGCGCCGTGCTGGTCGGGGCGGCGACGGCGGTGAAGGCGCCGGGGCTGCTCGGGGGCGTCGGTGTCGTGCTGCTGACCCTGCCGGTGGCGGCACCCCTGCTCACCCGGCTCGCGCGCGGCGCCGCCGTGGCGGGGGTGGCGGTCGGCGTGACCGTGGCCGTGGGGGTGCCGTCGGGCCTGGGCGTGGGGTGGGTGCACGCGCTCGGCGTGCCGGGCACCTTCACCACCCCGCTGTCGCTCACCAGCGTGCTCGGGGCCGGGCTCGGCGTGCAGCCGGCGCTGCGCACGCTGGGGCTCGTCGTCGCCACCGGGGTGGTGCTGGCCGTCGCGCTCCGCGCCCCGACCGGCCGACCGGCCCCCGCGGTGCGGGCGACCGCGCTGGCGATCGGTGCCGTGCTGCTCCTCGGACCGGTGGTGCACCTGTGGTACCTGCTGTGGCTGCTGCCGCTCCTCGCCGTGCTGCGGCTCGGCCCGCGGCCCACCTGGCTGCTCGTCGCGGTCGGGCTCGTCGGCGGCGTCGCGGCGCCCCTCGACTCCTCGCTGCACGGCCTCTACCTCGTGGTGGTGGTCGGCACCGCGCTCGCGGTGGCCGTGGCGACCCTGCTGCTCGTGCTCGACCCCCACCGCACCCGCGTGCGCGAGCTCGTCAGCCGCTGAGTTCGGCAGCAAGGTGTGATGCGCTGAGTAAAACTGGCTAGGCTGACCCTTCGAGGTGATCGAGAGGGTGCGAGGCCGGTGGCGGGCAAGGGCGGGCGGCCGAAGCAGGCGCCGGAGATGCGCTGCAACCACCACCCCGGGTCCCGGGTTGGGTCCATCGGCACGTACGAGACCGAGAGCGGCACCCGGCGCCGCTACCGGTGCGTGCCCAAGGGCGGCGACATCCACAGCTTCTCGGTCGTCGAGGGCATCGGCGCGCGGGTGTGGTCACCTCCTCCGCCGTGCCCCAGGCACGTCGGCAGCAGGGTCGTCCGCAACGGCACCTACGGGGTCCGCACTCCGCGGCCACGCCAGCGCTACCGCTGCACGCCGGCGGACGGGTCGAAGCCGCACGCGTTCACCCCGCCGCTCCCGCGTGACCACGTGCACGCCTCCGAGGGTGGGTGCCCGGAGTGTGAGGAGCTCCGCGGGTTCCACCACGGGGAGACCGCGGTCGCCCGCAGGCACTCGTGGCCGACACGGATCGTCGCCCGGGCGCTGACCCAGCTCGCCCGAGGTGGGTCGTACGCCGATACGTCCCGCCAGGCGCTCCGCACGGCCGAGCGCACCGCGGAGCGCCACGACGAGCTGGTCAGCTCCGGCCTGACGGCGCGGCAGGCCGACGCGGTCGTTGAGGCAGAGGAGGCCGCTGCGGACCGCGGTGAGCCGCCGCCACCGGTCCCGCCGCCGGGATGGGACGACGACGACACCGACACCGCGACCGAGACGGCCGTGCTCGAGGACCGGGCCCGCTACCGCCGGCGCCGACGGACCAAGAAACAGATCGCCGACGACGCCGCCAAGGCGGCAGCGGAGGCTGCCGGGGAGCCGCCGCCGGACGAGGCGCCCGACCCGGAGGCCGTGGTCGTGGCCCCCGACGCGCCCGAGGTTGAGCCCGCAGCCGTCGTCGACGACGAGCCAGGTGGCCCAGGAGACCCGGATGGCCCGGCGGGGAAGGCCGCCCGGCCGCGGCGGGCGAAGAACCCTCGGAGCGCGGAGAGCCACAACGTGTGGCACATCGCCGCGGACTGGTGCGAGGCGTTCTCGCCGGTGATCTACGAGCCCGTCGCGACCCGGCTCCGCGAGGCGGCCGTGGCCGACCGGGCCCGGCTCGACGAGCTCGCTGCGGCTGGTGCGAGCCGCGTGAACCCCCAAGTGCTGCTCCTGGACGACATCCCCGTCTACGGCCGGGCCGGTGGCGGCAAGTCGCGCCGCGACGAGGGGTTCTTCCTCCTGGTCGCCGCCGAGGTCGAGTGGGGTCCGGAGCCTGCGACCCCGTTCGAGTTCGCCGACCGCAAGCTGCGGCTGCGGCTGGTGCGCGCGATGCCGAAGTCGAACGCCGCCGGGTGGCGGCTGGTCCTCGACGAGCTCGGCTACGACCCCGACTTCGTCGTCGCCGATGCCGGCACCGGCATCGCGCGCGCCATCGAGTCCCACTACGACCCCACCCGGACGGTGTTCGTGCCGTCGCTGTGGCATGTCGCGGCCGCGGTCCGCGCCGGCCTGGCCGACACCCGGGGCGCGCTGGTGAAGCTGCCCGGTGGCGGCAAGGAGCCGCTGCCAGAGCTGCGGACCCACCTGGGGCTGCTGTCGCGCGAGACCATCGCCACGGTGGACGCCTGGTCGTCGTGGTGGGACCAGCTCGAGGACATCTGCCGCGCAAAGAACCTCCCGCTGGACCGGATACGTCGCCGGCGGCGGAACTACGAACCGAAGTTCGCGACTGCGATCTCGGCGCTGGCCGGCTACCCGCACGTGCCCGTGTCCACCGGCGGCCTCGAGACGGTGATGGCCCGCCAGGTCCAGCCGCTGCTGGCGCTGCGGCGGACCGGGTTCGGGAACCTCGAGCGCACCAACCGCCTCTTCGACCTGGTCGTGGCCCGCGAGCACGGCGCGTTCGACGAGCTGACCGACGTCGTGAACCTGCTCCGCGCGGACGCGAGCACGGCCGGGGGCTGGACGGTCCCGCTGCGCGACGTCTCCGACCCGCGCCCGATGGGCGGGCGCTACTCCTCGCTGCGCGACAACCTGCTCATCACCGAGATCGCCGAGTCGCGAGGCCTCGCATGAGGCACGGCCGAGCCGCGGTGGCACGGTGAGCGACCAGGAAGGGCTCGCGCCCGAGCATCAGGTGGAGCCCCCGGCGACGCTGGCAGCGGCCATCGACGCGCTGTGGGGCCGGCTGCGTCTGGTCGTGGTCGACCTGGAGACCGTGACATCGGCCGACAGCACCCGCGCCATCGAGATCGCGATGGTCACCTGCCGCGGCGGACGCCGGACGTCCTCGTGGGACCACCGGGTCAACCCCGGCGTCCCCGTAGACGACTTCTCGTTCCGCATCCACGGCATCACCGACGACGACCTCGCCGACGAGGGACCGTTCGAGACCGTCGCCGAAGCCGTACTCCGACGGCTGCGCGGCACCGACGGCGAGACGGTGATCGTGGTCGCACACAACGCCGGCTACGACGTCGGCGTCCTGCGTCACGAGCTGCGCCTCATCGGCCGCGAACTGCCCGACCTTCCAGTCCTCGACACCGCCCGCCTCGCGCGCGTCCGAGACCTGAACGTCCGCGCTGCGGGCGGCAAGCTCGAGGACGTCATCGCAGCGCTCGGTGTGCACAACGTCGCACCGCACACCGCCCGTGGGGACGCCGAAGCGACCGCGGACGCGGTCATCGTCATGCTCGAGCGCGCCGCCGCGGCGGGCCTGACCGACCTCGACACGCTGCTCGCGGCCGCGAAGTCGGCCCGCACAGCCACGCTGCGGTCCACGGCCCGCAAGAAGCGCCCCGAGGAGGTCCTCGAGGCCGAGGTGGACCTGCCCGAGGAGCACACCGCCGGCCACGCCGTCGTCCTGGCCAGCACGGACCCGGCCGAGATCCGCGCGTGGCAGATCGGCCTCGAGTGGTGCGCACGGCTCCGGTGCCCGTACACCCCCGACCGGGTCCTTGCCGCGGAGCTCGAAGCCCACCAGGTCCGTGCCGCGGTCGAACCGCTCCTGCTCGACGCCTGCACCGCCGGCGACGCACCCGCCGCTGCCACGCTCCTCGGGTCCCTGCTGCCGTTCCTGGAGCAGCTCCCGGGCCGTGTGGCGGCGCTGCGGTGGCACGACGACTGGCGCGGTCACCTCGACCCGCTGGGCCGCTGCTCGCGGGCGCTCGGGGAGGTCGCGTGCCCGGACTGCCGGGCCTGGCGTCCGTGCCCGCTCGACTCGTGGTTCGACCACCTCGCGGCCGCCGCTCGCGGACCCGTGGCGCGAGGCAACCGGCTGACGTTCCTCCGCCTCAACGGCGAGAACCTGGGTGCCGGGGTGTTTACCACCTGGGCCGCCGACGGCCGGATGCGCCTGGCGGAGGCGACCGCGTGGCTGGTCTACCAGGAGCACCGCGCCGCCGGACAGGACGGCTCAGCGCAGATGTTCGCCCGCTACGCCCACCTCGCCGGCGGCCGGCAGCCACGCCTCGTCGCCGCCTACGCCACCCTGCTCGCAGCCCCAGGCGGGGAGGACGCACTCGTGCGCGCGATCACGGTCTGCGACGAGGCGACCTCCCTGCGCTCGGGGAACACGGCCGACGGATGGGCCGAGCTACGCGCCAAGCGCGGCCAGCTCGCCGGACGCCTCACCCGGCTGCAGGGTCGCCTGGCCACCGAGCTCGACGAAGACGGCAACCCCGTCCCGGTCCGACGCCACCACCCCGAGCAGCCGCGTCGAGTCCGCGGCCGCCGGTTCAGCCTCGACGACTAGCCCGGGCCGGCCGGCCCAGGTGGCGGTCACCGCGGTAGGCGTCCCGGCTAGTCGTCGTCATCGTCGTCTTCGACGAGTTCGCCCTCCCACGCCTCGCGGCCCTCGTGGATCGCGAACGCGGCGATGACGAACCCGGCGACCGGGTCGAGCCAGCCGGCGCCGGTGAGCTCGAACAGTCCGATGCCGGCCAGCGTCGAGATGCTGAGCAGGACGCAGATCCGGGTCTCGGCAGCGTCGGCAAGGATGAGCGGGTCGCCGCCCAGGGCTACCCCGACCCGCTTCTTCGCCGCGGCCAGGATCGGCATCACGACCACCGAGGCGGCCAGCAGGACCATCGCGATCACCGACCGGTCGGGTTCCTCGTCGTCGAGGAGGCTGCGGACACCCTCGAAGGTGACGTAGGCGGCCAGGATGAAGAACGTCACCGCCACCAGCTTCAGCGTCCGCCGCTCCTTGGCCTCGTCTGCCTCACCGTGACGCAGCCGCGCAGCCAGGCGCAGCCCGACCAGGACCGCAGCGATGGACTCGATGCCGGAGTCGATGCCGAACCCGACGACCGACACGAGGCCGGCCAGGAGCCCGACCGTGACCGCGACCACGCCCTCGACGACGTTGTAGGCCACCGTCAGCTGCGCGAGCCGCAGCCCGCGGCGCGTCAACCGCTCCGTCTCAGCGTCGGTCAGCGCCGCGGAGGTGTGAGTGGGCGCTTCGGGTCCAGGGTGGGTCATCAGTTGTCCTTCGAGGAGTTCGCGGCGGTTCCGTAGGTGTGGCACAGGGTGACGGCGTCACCGGTGGCCGCAAGCAGCCCCTCGGCGGCCCGCAGCAGCGCGAGCGTCTGGTCGGGGTGGGTCAGCGAGTACAGCGAGGACCGCCCCTGAGGCCGCACCTGAACGACGCGGCACTCGACCAAACACGCGAGATGGCCGCTGATCGTTGACTGGGCCAGGCCCAGGTGCCGGGTCAGGTCCACGACCCGGTGCTCACCTGTCAGCAGGTGCTGCACGATGGCGAGCCGGGACCGGTCGCTGAACCCGCGGAACAAGCAGCTCGCAGCGTCGAGACCCACAAGGTCCGCAGTCGGGGCATCGTCGATCACAGGTGTCATCGTCACCGACCGATGCTAACTGGCACGGTGCCCGCCAGTCCACCCGTGTCGCTACCGGGCTGGACCGAAGCGCTCGGTGTCTTGGCGTCACCACCCGACCGACCGCGTCGAGTTCGCGACCGCCGGTTCGGCATCGGCAGTTCGTGACAGCATCGGGCCATGGAACCCACCAGCGAGCGCTGCGCTTGCTGCGGCCGCACCAAGCCGCGCAAGGCGCTCCACGCCCTGGGAGAGGGCGTCTACATCTGCCGGCGGTGCGGGCTGTGGGTGGCGCTGCGGCGTAGGGGCGACGACCAGGACGACAGCTAGGGCGTGGCTGCGCCGCGCACCGCTTCGCGCAGTGCCGACAGCGTCGGCACTCCACCCAAGCCCGCGGGCGTGCGGTACATGCGACAGGTGAGCCCGACCGAGGAGCCCGGCTCGGCGAACGGATCTTGACCGTCGAGCAGGAACGTCGGTGAGCCGACGAACCCGCGCGCCTCGGCCTGGGCGTCGCTGCTCACCACGGTGGTGATGACGCGGCCCTGCACGCCGAGCTCGTCGAGGACGGCCTGGACCATCTCGCTGGCCGTGCCCGCGTGGGGGCAGTCCGGCACGAGAAGCAGCTCCACGTCCAGGACCGCAGCTGCAGCAGAAGGTGTCACCCACCGAACGTAGCCGCCGGGCCCGCCCACGACACGCCGCTGACTCCGGGGTGCGGGCGCCCACCTACCGCTGCGTTCACGCTGAGCGCAGCTCGTAGGTCAGCAGGTGCGACGATCAGCCGAGGCGGGTTTTACTCATCTGTCACACCTTGCTGCCGAACTCATCAGCCGCTGAGCGCGAGCGCACCGCCCGCGTGCACCGCGAGCATGGCGTCGACCGAGCGCTGCCAGCCGAACTGCTCGGCGCGCAGCCGGGCACCGCGCTCGCGCACCTCACGTGGACACGCCCCGAGGTCGAGCACGGCGTCGGCCAGCGCCTCGGGGTCAGCAGCGCCCCACGCACCGGAGCCGGCGTCGACGAGCTCACGGGCGCCGCCGACGTCGGCGGTCACCACGGGCGTGCCGCACGCCAGCGCCTCCAGCACGGCCAGC
This sequence comes from Nocardioides marmoraquaticus, assembly GCF_054777915.1. NCBI lineage: Bacteria > Bacillati > Actinomycetota > Actinomycetes > Propionibacteriales > Nocardioidaceae > Nocardioides > Nocardioides marmoraquaticus. The sequence goes on from NZ_BAAHAA010000002.1 coordinate 129,030, forward strand.
CCGAAGGTCTCGCCCGGGCACACCGACAGCGCGACGTCGGCCGCCGAGACCAGGGCCGCCACGCGGGAGCGGTCGCCGACGTGGCCGTGGAAGGTCGCCGACGCCTCGCCGACGGCCTCCTCGACCAGTGCGCGGTGCGGGCCGTCGCCCACCACGTCGAGGTGCACGGGCACGCCGCGTCGGTGCAGCGCCGCGGCGGTGGCGGCGGCCAGCTGCGGGCTCTTCTCGCGCGACAGCCGCCCGAGGTGCACCAGCCGGAGCAGCCCGTCGTGGGGCCGCGGCGGCCGCGGCGCGAAGGTCCCGAGGTCGACGCCCAGCGGCACCGTCGTCACCGGCGTGCCCTGCGCCGCCGCGGGCGCGGCGAACTCGCCGTGGGCGAAGCGCGACGTCACCACCACCACGTCCGCCCGTCGCAGGAGCACCTGGTTGAGGGCCGCGACCGAGCCGTCGACCCCGGCCGTCAACCCCGTCCGCAGCCGCAGCATCGCGTCGAGGCGCTCGTGGGAGAACAGCACGCACCGGGTGCCGGTACGCCGAGCCCACCGTGAGACCGGCAGCAGGCTCAGCTTGTCGCACACCTCCACCGAGTCGGGCGCGAAGTCGTCGAGCACCGCCGTCACCCGCCACGGGTCGACGATCAGCCGGTAGCCCCCGCCCACCCGCGGCGCGCGCAGCCGCACGACCGTGCCGTCGGGACCGTCGCGCACCTCGTCGGTGGCGCCCGGCACCACCAGCAGCCGGCGCGCACCCGAGGCGGCGTACCCCCGCCCGAGGGCCTCGACGGCCGTGCGCATGCCACCGGAGGTGGGCCCCACGAAGTTGGCGACCTGGGCGATCCTCACCCGGTCACGGTGCCCGGGGCGGGTGGACGCCCGGTGGCGCCCCCGCGTCCTGCGGGTGCAGCCTCGCTGTCAGGTCTCGGTCGTCGCGGGTGGCTGCGCGGGACCCGTTCCTGACGACGGGCTGCGGATTACCCGCCCAGGCGGGTAATCCGCGCGTGGCTGTCAGGATCGGGTCGTCCAGCACCGGGTCCGACGACCCGTTCCTGACATCGAGGTCAGGAGTCGACGGCGGCGACGCGACGACGGCCGCCGGGGATGCGGTTGGCGAGGTCGCTGAGCGGGCCGACGGTGACGCCGATCGACTCGATCGCCTCGTGCAGCTGCGGGAGCACGTCGACGAGCTCCTCGAGCCGGGGGTGCACCTCGGCGAGGATCGGGCCGAGCGCCACGAGCTGGTCGAGGGTGCCGCCGTCGGCGACGAGCTTCTCGACGAAGCCGCGGTCCTCGAGCAGGCGCTCGACCAGGCCGCCCTCGGCGAGCACCGTCTCGAGCACCCCGCCCTCGCGGGTGAGCCGGTCGAGCGGGCCGTCGGTGGCGACCAGGCGCTCCAGCGGGCCGTCCTCCACGAGCAGCCGGTCGAGGGCCCCGCCCTGGGCGAGCAGCCGCTCGATGGCACCGCCGTCGCTGAGCAGCCGGGTCAGCGGGCCGTCCTCGCCGAGCACGCGGTCGAGGATGCCGCCCGGCGCGAGCGCCCGTCCGAGCGGACGGTCGGGGGCGGCGGCCCTCGACAGGGCGGCGACGCGGCCCAGCGGGCTCTCGGGGTCGCGCGACATCGCGTCGAGCTTGCCGATCATGCCGTCCTCGCCCAGCAGTGCGCCGAGCTGGTCGGCCCACCCCCCGCGGCGGCGTACGGCGCCCTCGGGCGCGAGCAGCTCACCGGCACCGATGGTGATCCGGACGGCCGCGACGCCGAGGTGCACGGGCAGCGCGGCCAGACCGACGGCGACGTGGGCCACCTGCTGGGTCAGCGGGCCGCGGGGCGTGGTCACGGCGGCGGGAGCGGTCGAGGTGCTCATCACGAAGGAGGGTAGACCTCGTGCTCCCGCCGCCGCAGCGACTCAGGAGGCCAGGCTGGCGACGTCGATGACGGCGCGGTAGCGCACGTCGCCGTGGACGACCTTGTCGTAGTAGTCGTCGACCTGGTCGGCCGTGATCACCTCGACGGTCGCGGTAATGCCGTGCTCGGCGCAGAAGTCGAGCATCTCCTGGGTCTCGGGCAGGCCGCCGACCATCGAGCCCTCGATGGCACGACGGAAGGGCAGCAGCGAGAAGGCGCCGACCTCGAGGTTGTCGCTCGGCGCACCGAGGTTGACCATGACGCCGCCGCGGCCGAGCAGACCCATGAAGGAGTCGAGCGGGATGCCGTCGCCGACGGTGTTGACGAGCAGGTCGTACTGGCCGGCCAGCTGGTCGAAGACCGACTCGTCCTCGGTGGCGTAGTAGCCGGAGGCGCCGAAGGACAGGCCGTCCTCCTTCTTGGCGTCCGAGCGCGAGAGCACGTCGACCTCGGCACCCATGGCCGCGGCGATCTTGACCGCGACGTGGCCGAGGCCGCCCATGCCGATGACGCCCACCTTCTTGCCCGGGCCGGCACCGTGGCGCTTGAGCGGGTTGTAGGTCGTGATGCCGGCGCACAGCAGCGGCGTGGTGGCGGCGTGGTCGACGCCGTCGGGGATGCGCACCACGAAGTGGTCGCGCACGACGACCTGCTGACTGTAGCCGCCGTTCATCGGCTCGCCGTCGTAGCCCTTGGCGTTGTAGGTCTGCACGACCCCCTTGCTGCAGAACTGCTCCTCGCCGTCCTTGCAGGCCTCGCACTCGAGGCAGGAGTCGACGAAGCAACCCACGCCCACGGTGTCGCCGACCTGGTGGGTGGTGACCTCGTCACCGACCTCGACGACCTTCCCGAGGATCTCGTGGCCGGGGACCATGGGGAACTTCTCGCCGCCCCACTCGCCGCGGGCCTGGTGGATGTCGGAGTGGCAGATGCCGGCGTACTCGATCTCGATCCGGACGTCGTTGTCCCGCAGGTCGCGGCGCTCGATCTGGGTGGTCTCGAAGCCGGCGCCGGCCTTGGGGGTGGACAGGGCGGAGACGGTGGTGGTCACGTGACCTCTTCCTGGGTTCGCGGTTCGGTTGTGCACGTCGATTTCGCGTACCCCGGTCGACGGGCCACATGCGACGTTTCGCCGCGGTCCGGGAGGGGCAGGGTGACCGTCGTCACCAGCACCTGGAGGTCCCGTGCGCCGTCGTCTCGCCGCCACCGTCGTCAGCCTCGTCGCCGCGGCGGGCTTCGCCGTACCGCCCAGCACCGCGTCGGCCACCGACCGGGAGGACCCGCTGCAGTACGTCGCCCTGGGCGACTCCTACAGCGCCGCGTCCGGCGTGCTGCCGCTCGACCCGGCGGCCTCGCCCCTGTGCCTGCGCTCGACGCGCAACTACCCCCACGTCCTGGCCGCCACCACGGGCGCCGCGCTGCGTGACGTCACCTGCGGGGCGGCGGAGACCGGCGACTACTTCGCGCCGCAGTACCCCGGCGTGCCCGCCCAGCTGAAGGCGCTGTCGGCCGACACCGATCTCGTGACGATGACCATCGGCGGCAACGACAGCGGCGTCTTCATCGGCGCCATCACCAAGTGCGGCACCGCCGGCCTGACCACCCTCGGCCGCGGCAACCCGTGCCAACGCCGCTACGGCTCGTCGTTCGAGGACACCGTGCGCAACGTGACGTACCCCTCGCTCGTGCGCGCGCTGCAGGCCACGCGCGAGGCGGCGCCGAACGCCCGGGTGGCGATCCTCGGCTACCCCTGGATCGTGCCGGCCAGCGGCAGCTGCTACCCGCAGCTCCCGGTCGCCCGAGGCGACGTGCCCTACCTCCGCTCCCTGCAGACCACCCTCAACGACGCCGTCCGACGCGCCGCCGAGGCCACCGGGTCGACGTACGTCGACATGGCCGCGGTCAGCGAGGGCAAGGACGCCTGCCAGTCGGTGCTCACCCGCTGGGTGGAGCCGGTCGTCGGCACCACCAACGCGGTCGTCGTGCACCCCAACGCCCGCGGCGAGAGCGGGATGGCCGAGCAGACCGAGGCGGTCCTCGGGCTCGGCTGAGCCTCTAGTGTCGGTCGGGTGATCTCCGGCAGGTACACCCGTGTGCGACCGATCGGCCGCGGCGGCACCGGCAGCGTCTGGCTCGGCCGCGACGAGGCGCTCGGGCGCGACGTCGCGCTCAAGCGCATCGGGGTGCTGCCGGGCGGCGAGGAGACCGACCTCGCCCGCGCCGAGCGGGAGGCGCAGCTCGCCGCGCGGCTGCACCACCCCCACGTGGTGACGGTGCTCGACGTGGTCACCGACGAGGAGACCGACACCCGCTGGCTGGTCATGGAGCACGTCGAGGGGCGCGACCTCGGCGCCGTCGTCCGAGACGACGGCCCGCTGGCGCCCGAGGAGGCCGCCCGGCTGCTCGGCCAGGTCGCCGACGCCCTGGTCGCCGCCCACGAGGTCGGCATGGTGCACCGCGACGTCAAGCCGTCCAACGTGCTCGTCGACGCGAGCGGCGAGGCCAAGCTCACCGACTTCGGCATCGCCCGGCTGGTCGACGACCCCTCGCTGACGCAGACCGGCCTGGTCGTCGGCTCCCCGGCGTACCTCGCCCCCGAGGTCGCGCGCGGCTCGCGGGGCGACGAGCGGGTCGACGCGTGGTCGTGGGGCGCGACGCTGTTCCACGTGCTCAGCGGCCAGGCGCCGTACCAGGGCGGCGAGACGATGGGCACGCTCTACCGCCTCGTCAACGAGCCCGCCCCGCGCCTGACCGAGGCCGGGCCCCTGGCACCCGTGCTCGCCGGTGCGATGACCAAGGACCCCGACCGGCGCTGGAGCATGGTGCAGGTCCGCGACTTCCTGCGCGACGGCACGGTGCCGGCCGACCTGCCGGACGACCCCGACGCCACCCGCGCGGTGCCCGTGGTGCCGCCCGAGCCGGCGACGACCCCGCTGACCGTGACCGGTCCGGCCGCCGACGTGGCGGTCCCGGTGGCCGCGCCCGAGCCCTCCCCCAGGCGGGACGACCGTCGGCGCCTCGCCGCGCTGGTGGTCGCCGCGCTCGTGCTCGTCGCCGGCGCCGTGTGGCTGGTGCTGCGCCTCGACGCCGGCGACACCTCCGCCCCGGCAGCCGGCAGCCCCTCGGCCTCGGCCGGCCCGGCCGCCGAGCCGACCGCCGAGGGCATGGAGCGGTTCGTCAGCGACTACGTCGCCGCCACCGGCGACGACCCGGCGCGCTCGTGGGAGATGCTCACCGACAAGTTCCAGCGCGAGAGCGGCGGCTTCGAGACGTACGCCGAGTTCTGGGGCCCCGCCAGCAACGGCCGCGTCACCGACGTCGTCTCGGCCGACCCCGACACGCTGCGCATCGCCTACCAGGTGCGCTTCGACACCTGGGACAACGGCCCCGGCCCGACGAGGCTGCAGCTCGCCTTCGACCCCGAGACCGACACCTACAAGATCGACGGCGAGACCTCCGCCGGTTTCGTCCCCGCCGGCTGACGGCTCACCCCCTCCTCCTCGCACGCGCCGCCGTCAGCGCGAAGGCAACGGCGAGGACGAGCAGCCCGCCCGCGACGAGCACGTCGGTCGAGGTGGAGAAGTCCTGCGAGACGGACCCGTCGTGCTTGTGCATCGCGCTCACCACGCTGCCGGCGGCGAGGACGAGGGCGTTCAACGACAACGAGCCCGGCACCACGATCGTCGCCGAACGGCGGAAGGGACGCGACGTCGCCGCGGCGTCCGCCGCCGCGCCGAGGAGGCCCGTCACGACGGCGAGCACGCCGACCGCCGCCACGAAGGCCAGGTGGTTCTGCGGACCGAGGACGTCGCGGAAGCCGTAGGAGAACAGGAAGGCCACGAAGTACACGGGCGGTCCGGCGACCAGGTTGGAGAGGACCATCACGGCGGTCCCGGTGCGCGAGCGGACGGGAGACGACGGTCGGGCGGTGACAGCGGGCACGGGGGCCTCCAGGTCTCACGCCGCACCCGGCAGGTGCGGTCGTCACCCACGGTGCCTCCGCCCGGAGCCGGCCGCATCCGGGTTCGTACTCAGCTGGCGACCCACCGGACGACGAAGGCCGGCCCCGTGGTGACGGGGCCGGCCTCGGTGCGGTGGCAGGTGCAGGATTCGAACCTGCGTAGGCATAAGCCGACGGATTTACAGTCCGTTTCCATTGGCCGCTCGGACAACCTGCCGGACGCTCGGCACCCCGTAGGGTGGCCGCAGCGGGGACGAGAATAGCGCAGCGCGCTCCGCCCGCCGAATTCGCCCCGACCTGTCTCCCCGACCCCAGGAGGTCCCCCGGCCATGGCCGACTCGTCCTTCGACATCGTGTCCAAGATCGACCGCCAGGAGGTCGACAACGCCCTCTCGCAGGCCGCCCGCGAGATCACCCAGCGCTTCGACTTCAAGGGCACCGGAGCCGAGATCAGGTGGGCCGGCGAGAACGCCGTCGAGATCTCCGCGAGCTCCGACGACCGCGCCTCCGCCGTGCTCGACGTGTTCAAGGACAAGCTCGTCAAGCGCCAGCAGTCGCTGAAGATCCTCGACGCCTCCGAGCCGCGCCAGTCGGGCCAGCAGTCCAAGATCGGCATCGCGCTCAAGGAGGGCATCAGCTCCGAGGACGCCAAGAAGATCGGCAAGCTGATCCGCGACGAGGGCCCCAAGGGCGTCAAGGTCCAGGTCCAGGGCGACGAGCTGCGCGTCAGCAGCAAGAAGCGCGACGACCTCCAGGCCGTGCAGCAGCTGGTCAAGGCGCAGGACTACGACTTCGCGGTGCAGTTCACCAACTACCGCTGAGACGCTCCGGGTGCGCCGACGGGCGTTGGGCACCGGAGAGGACATGACCGACACGAGCGTGACCGTCCAGCGCACCATCGACGCCTCCACCACCGAGGTCTTCGACGTGCTCTCCAACCCGCACCGACACCCCGAGCTCGACGGCTCGGGCTTCGTGCGCAGCCTCGAGCGCGGCGACCGGATCGAGAAGAGCGGCCAGCAGTTCCGGATGAACATGTCCGGCGACCACATGGGCGGCGAGTACCAGACCGACAACCTGGTGACCGGCTTCGACATGAACCACCTCATCGCGTGGCGCACCGCGCCCGCCGGCCAGGAGCCCCCGGGCTGGGAGTGGGTCTGGCGCCTCGAGGACCAGGGCAGCGGCTCGACGCTGGTGACCCTGACCTACGACTGGTCGGCCGTGACCGACCAGGCGCTGCTCGAGAAGATCACCTTCCCGCTGGTCACCGAGCCCCAGCTCGAGGACTCCCTCGGCGCGCTTGCGTCCGCCGTCTCGGGCTGAGTCGGTTCCCGTCCCGCCTGACCTGCGCCATGCGGGGCTCGGCGGCACCGGCTCCTAGGATGAGCCGGTGCTGCCGCCCGTCCCGTCGTACGCCGACGCGCGTTGCCCGCACCCGCTGCGTCGCCACCAGCAGCAGGCCCTCGACGCCGTGCTCGCCGCCCGCGAGGCGGGCAGCACCCGCTGGTGGGTCACGCTGCCGCCCGGGGCCGGCAAGACCCTCGTCGGCACCGAGGTCGCGCGCCTCCTGGGTCGGCGCACCGTCGTGCTCTCGCCCAACACCGCGATCCAGCAGCAGTGGGCCCGCACCTGGGACGCGTACGACGGCCCGCCCGCCGGGCAGCGCCGCGACCTGCGCGAGGGCCTCACGTCGCTGACGTACCAGGCGCTGGCCGTCTTCGACGAGGCCGACGCCGAGGCCGGTGACGGCGAGCCCGAGGGCGCCGGCCCTGGCTCCCAGCTCGAGCGGCTCCACCCCCACGGCCGCGCGCTGGTCGACACCATGCGCGAGGCGGGGCCGCTGCTGCTGGTCCTCGACGAGTGCCACCACCTGCTCGAGGTGTGGGGCGAGCTGGTGCGCGAGGTGCTGGGCGAGCTGCCCGACGCCGTCGTGCTCGGGCTCACCGCGACGCCGCCCGCGTCGCTGAGCCGCGCCCAGGCCGAGCTGGTCGACGACCTGTTCGGGCCGGTGCTGCACGAGGCCCGGATCCCGGCCCTGGTCAAGGACGGCGTGCTCGCGCCGTACGCCGAGCTCGCGTGGGTGGTGCCACCCACCGCCGAGGAGACCGCCTGGCTCGACGAGCAGTCGACGCGCTTCGCCGAGCTGGTCGCCGACCTGTTCCGCCCCGACTTCGGCTCGGTGCCGCTGCCGCAGTGGCTGCGCGAGCGGTTCGTCGACCCGATCGGCGAGACCACCACCTGGCAGGCGCTCGCCGCGCGCGAGCCCGCGCTGACCGACGCGCTGCTGCGCCTCGCGCACGCCGGTCTGGTCGACCTGCCGCCGGGCGCCGTGCCGCAGGAGCGGCACCGCGAGCAGCCCACCGCCGAGGACTGGCGCCTGCTCGTCGACGACTGGCTGCGCGGGTGCGTGCAGCCGCGCGCGGAGGACGAGTCGCGGCCCGCCGAGGAGACGGAGGTCGACCGTCGCGTGCTGCGGGCGGTCGCGCGGGCGCTGCCCGCCATCGGCTACGCGTGGACGTCCCGCGGCGTGCGCACCGGGCGCGGGGTCGTCGACCGGGTGACGGCCCGGTCGCGCGCCAAGGAGCAGGCCGTCACCAGCATCGTCGACGCCGAGCTCGCCGACCTGGGCGACCGGGCCCGGGTGCTGGTGCTGTGCGACCACGAGCGCGCCACCGCCACCTCGTCCGCACGGGTGGCCGACGACGACGGCGTCGCGCCCGAGCCCGCCGGGTCGGCCACGGGGGTCCTCGTGACCCTGCTCGCCGACCCCGTCGCCGCCGGCCTCGACCCCGTGCTCGTCACCGGCCGCACCGTGGCCGGCGGGCGAGCGACGCTCGAGCGCTTCCTGGAGTGGCTCGGCGAGACGCACCCGATGCTCGCCGGCACGATGCGGCTCGAGACCGACGGCGAGGTGCCCCGGCTCGAGGGGTCGTGGACCAGCGGCCAGTGGGTCGGCCACCTGACGCGGTGGTTCACCGAGGGCGGCACCCAGTGCCTGGTCGGCACCCGGGGGCTGCTCGGCGAGGGCTGGGACGCCCCGGCCGTCACCACGCTGATCGACCTCACCACCGTCACCACGCCGACCGCCGTGGTGCAGACCCGCGGGCGGGCGCTGCGTCTCGACCCCGCCCACCCCGAGAAGGTCGCGCAGGTCTGGTCGGTGGTGTGCGTCCACCACGGCCACGCGGCCGGCGCCAACGACTGGCGCCGCTTCACCCGCAAGCACGCCGGCTACCTCGCGGTCGACGAGCACGGCACCGTCGTCGACGGCGTCGCCGGGGTCGACTCCGCGTTCTCCGAGCACCACCCGCCGCCCGCCGACGAGCTCGACGCCGTGGCCGCCCGCATGCTCCGTCGCGCCTCGCAGCGCGACGCGGTCCGCGAGGCCTGGCTCGCCAGCCCCGCCTACACCGACCAGGTCACCCACGTCCTGCGGGTACGCCGCTCCGCCCCCGCGCCGGGCGCCCCGGCCCCGGCCGGCCCGCAGCCGACGTCGGTGCCGTGGAGCGAGCAGCGCCGCCGACGGCCCGGCGCGCGACTTGTTGCCGTACCGCCGGTGGTGGCGCTCGTGCTGGTCGGCGCGCTCGCCCTCCTCGGCGCCCCGCTCGGTCTCGTCGTCGCCGCCGCCGTCGTGCTGCTCGCGCTCGCAGCGGCGGCAGGGCTCGCGCTGTGGGGACGCGCGGCGCTGCGGGGCGCGGCCGAGCACCAGGTCACGCTCCAGCTCGTCGCGTGCGCCGTCGCCGACGGCCTGCGTGCGGCAGGCCTCTCGCCCGTCGGCGCCGACGGCGTCCGGGCCGAGGTGGCCCCCGACGGCCGCGAGACCTACCGCCTCGACGGCGTCCCCGAGGACGTCTCGGCCCGCTTCGCCGAGGCCCTGGCCGAGGTCGTCTCGCCGATGGCCTCCCCGCGCTACGTCGTCGCCCGCTGGGTGACGGCACCGCCCGCCGGCCTCGACGGGCTGGAGCGGGGGTGGCGCGACCGCGGTCGGCAGCAGCCCGACGGCGAGGTCTGGCACACCGTCCCGTCGCTGCTCGCCACCCACCGCTCCAGCGCCGACGCCTTCGCCACCGCCTGGGGGCACTGGGTCGGCGGGGGGCCGGCGACGTACGCCCACACCCCCGTCGGCGCGGGTGTCCTCGCCACCCACCGCGGCCAGGACCCCTTCGCGGTCACCTGCGTGGTGCGGCGGGAGTGGGGTTGAGGCCGCTCAGTTGAGCGGTCGCACCTCGTCGGGCAGCCCGCCGCCGGCGTGGACGTCCTCGACGAGGCGCTGCAGCGCGGTCAGGGCGACCCGCTGGGAGTAGGGGCCGTACGACACCCGCGCGACGCCCAGCTCCTCGAGCCGCGCGAGCGGTGGGACGCCGGGCACGCCGATCAGCGTCAGGCGCTGCGGCCCGAACGCCTCGACGAGCCGCTCGACCTCGCCCTCGTCGACCTTGCCGGGCACGAAGACGCACGGCGCCCCGGCGTCGAGGTAGGCCCGGCCGCGCTCGACCGCGTCGGCCAGGACGTCGTCGCGGGCGCGGTCGCCCGCCCTGACGAGGGCGTCGGTGCGGGCGTTGAGCACGAAGTCGGGCACGCCCTCCGACGCCGCGGCGTCGAGCACGGCCTCGACGTGGCGCACCGCCTCGTCGAGCGGACGCAGCTGGTCCTCGAGGTTGCAGCCGACGACGCCGACCCCGATGGCCTTGCGGACGGTCTCGGCCGGGTCGCCGTACCCGCCCTCCAGGTCGGCGGTCACGGGCAGCGTGGTGCTCGCCACGATCCGGCCGACCGCCTCGACCATGAGGTCGACCGGGATGTTCTCGCCGTCCTCGTAGCCCAGCGACGCCGCGATGGAGTGGCTCGCCGTCGCCAGGGCCGCGGTGCCCGGGGTGTCGGCGACGACCGTGGCGCTGATGCAGTCCCAGACGTTGACGACGGTCAGCAGCGTCGGGTCGGTGTGCAGCCGCAGCAGCTCGGCCGCGGCGTCGGCGGTGGCGTGGTTGTCGTCGGCGGTGGCGCTCATGGGCCGCCAGTTCCCCGTACGGCGGGTGCGGACGCGGGCGGCGTACGGCGGACTGGTGCACCTGTTTCCTCAGTTGTGGGCCGTGATCTCGGGCCACAGGTGACGAATTCCCCGGTCGACCGGGGATTTCGCGCCCGCCTCGAGACGCACCACGGGGCGCCGACCGGGAAGGGTCGGCGCCCCGTGGGGACGAACGGGTGAGGTCAGTGGGTCTCGGCGAGCGCCTCGGCCTCGGCGACGATCTGCTTCTCCTCGTCGCGGTTCTTGCGGTACTGGCCGACCGAGTAGACGACGGCGGCGGCCCAGACGGCGAAGATCACGGCGTAGACGGCGTAGCGGGTGCCGTCGCCGGCGGCGATCCAGTCGCTCTTCATGAGGGTGCGGCTGTTGGTGAGGATGATCAGACCACCGACGGCCGAGCCGAGGACGCGCGGCGGGATGTGACGCACCAGCCAGGCGGCGATCGGCGCGGCGATGACGCCACCGATGAGCAGCGCGAGCGCCCAGGTGTAGTTGACGCCCTGCGAGCCGAGGCCGACCAGGAAGCCGAGGCTGGCGGCGACGGCGATGAGGAACTCGCTGGTGTCGATCGAGCCGATGGTCTTGCGAGGCTCGAGGCGGCCGCTGGCCAGGATGGCGGGGGTGCCCACGGGGCCCCAGCCACCGCCACCCGTGGAGTCGACGAACCCGGCGACGAGGCCGAGAGGCGCCAGGAAGCGCTTGCCCAGCGGCTTGCCGAGGTTGGTCTTGGGCAGGCCGAAGGCGGTGAAGCGGGTGAAGACGTAGACGCCGAGCGCCAAGAGGATCAGCGCCATGACGGGGGCGGCGGTCTCGGTCGACAGCGACGACAGGAAGGTCGCACCGGCGAAGGCGCCGACGGCACCGGGGACGCCGATCTTGAGCACGACGCCCCAGTCGACGTTGCCGAAGCGCCAGTGCGAGATGCCCGAGACGAGCGTGGTGCCGATCTCGGCGAGGTGGACGGTGGCCGACGCGGCAGCGGGGTTCGTGCCGATGGCCAGGAGCAGGGTCGTCGAGGTCACGCCGTAGGCCATGCCGAGGCTGCCGTCGACGAGCTGGGCTCCGAGGCCGACCAGGGCCAGGAGGACGAGAGTGCGCATGCGGGAGCACCGATCAGGAGTCGTTTAAGTGGGCTAAGACGGTGAAGTTAATGAGAACTATGGACTCGCGCAACACGATCCGAGCGGTGGACACGCCGTTCCTAGACCACTGCGCCGCGCCCGGGCCGCGACGGGTGACCGACCTCACGCCGTACGACGGTCTCGCGCTGCGGCGACGGGTCCGCTGCGTCCGAGGCGCGGACTATCGTGGACGGTCGGTGCGTTGCAGCCCCCGGACCGTCCTCGCCGGACGGACCCGACGCCCGCGCCGCAGTCGACCAGAATGAGGGATCCACACGCATGAGCGCCGAGATCAAGCAGCTCGACCGCGTCATCATCCGCTTCGCCGGCGACTCCGGCGACGGCATGCAGCTGACCGGTGACCGGTTCACGCAGGAGTCGGCCGCGTTCGGCAACGACCTGTCGACGCTGCCCAACTTCCCCGCCGAGATCCGCGCGCCCCAGGGCACGCTGCCGGGCGTCTCGTCGTTCCAGGTGCACTTCGCCGACCACGACATCCTCACGCCGGGCGACGCCCCCGACGTGCTGGTGGCGATGAACCCCGCGGCGCTCAAGGCCAACCTGCCCGACATGAAGGCGGGCACCACGGTCATCGTCGACGGCCACGACTTCACCGGCCGCAACCTCACCAAGGCCGGTTACGCCGAGAACCCGCTCGAGGACGGCTCGCTCGACGACTACGCGCTGAGCGTCGTCGACCTGACCGGCATGACCGTCGAGGCGGTCAAGGAGTTCGGCCTGTCGCGCAAGGACGCCAGCCGGGCCAAGAACATGTTCGCCCTCGGTCTGCTGTCGTGGATGTACGGCCGGCCGACCGAGACCACCATCGAGTTCCTCGAGAAGCGCTTCGCCAAGCTGCCGGCGGTGCGCGACGCCAACGTCACCGCCTTCCGCGCCGGCTGGAACTTCGGCGAGACGACCGAGTCGTTCGCCGTGCGCTACGAGATCAAGCCGGCGCCCATGCCGACCGGCACCTACCGCAACATCACCGGCAACCTCGCGCTGGCGTACGGCGTGGTGGCCGGCGGCGTCGCGTCGGGCCTCGAGGTCTTCCTCGGCACCTACCCGATCACCCCGGCGTCCGACATCCTCCACGAGCTGAGCAAGCACAAGCGCTTCGGCGTCACGACCTTCCAGGCCGAGGACGAGATCGCCGGCGTGGGTGCCGCGCTGGGCGCATCGTTCGGCGGTGCGCTCGGCGTCACCAGCACCTCGGGCCCCGGCGTCGCGCTGAAGTCCGAGACCATCGGCCTGGCCGTGATGACCGAGCTGCCGCTCGTGGTGATCGACGTGCAGCGCGGCGGTCCGTCGACCGGCCTGCCGACCAAGACCGAGCAGGCCGACCTGCTGCAGGCGATGTTCGGTCGCAACGGCGAGTCGCCCGTGCCGGTCGTCGCGCCGCAGTCGCCGGGCGACTGCTTCGACGCCGCGGTCGAGGCCGTGCGGATCGCGGTCACCTACCGCACCCCGGTCTTCCTGCTCTCCGACGGCATGCTCGCCAACGGCTCCGAGCCGTGGCACATCCCCGACGTCGACGACCTGCCGGCCATCGACCCGGCCTTCGCCACCGAGACCAACCACGTGACGGTCGGCAAGGACGGCAGCGAGACCGCCGACTTCTGGCCCTACCTGCGCGACGACGACACCCTGGCCCGACCCTGGGCGGTTCCCGGCACGAAGGGCCTCGAGCACCGCATCGGCGGTCTCGAGAAGGGCGACGGCCACGGCAACATCGCCTACGACCCCGGCAACCACGACTACATGGTCCGGATCCGCCAGGCGAAGATCGACCGGATCGCCGACTCGCTGCCCCCGCTCGAGGTCGACGACCCGTCGGGCCGTGCGAAGGTCCTGGTGCTCGGCTGGGGGTCGACGTACGGCCCCATCGGCGCGGCCTGCCGCCGGGTCCGCCGGGCCGGCATGGACGTCGCCCAGGTGCACCTGCGCCACCTCAACCCCTTCCCGAACGACCTCGGCGAGATCGTCAAGGGCTACGACGCCGTGCTGGTGCCCGAGATGAACCTCGGCCAGCTCTCGATGCTCGTCCGGGCCAAGTACCTCGTCGACGCCGTGGGCTACAACCAGGTCCGCGGGCTGCCGCTGAAGGCCGCCGAGCTCGCCGAGGCAATCGGTGACCTGGTGCGCAGCACCGACCCGGAGGCCGCGACCCTCGACGACGTCGCCGAGGCCTCCGCCTCCGACACCCCGACCGCCCCCATCGAGACGAAGGAGTCCGTGCGATGACCGCCGTCGAGCTCCCCTTCCTCGGCACGCAGGGCGTGCCCACCACCGACGAGAAGCAGACCGGCAAGGACTTCACCTCCGACCAGGAGGTGCGCTGGTGCCCCGGCTGCGGCGACTACGCCGTGCTCAAGGCCGTGCAGTCCTTCCTGCCCGACCTCGGCCTGCGCCGGGAGAACATCGTGTTCGTCTCGGGCATCGGATGCTCCTCGCGGTTCCCCTACTACCTCGAGACCTACGGGATGCACTCCATCCACGGTCGCGCCCCGGCGATCGCCACCGGGCTCGCGACGGCGCGCGAGGACCTCTCGGTCTGGGTCGTGACCGGTGACGGCGACGCGCTCTCGATCGGCGGCAACCATCTCGTCCACGCGATGCGGCGCAACGTCAACATGACGATCCTGCTGTTCAACAACCGCATCTACGGCCTGACCAAGGGTCAGTACTCCCCCACCTCCGAGCCCGGCAAGGTCACCAAGTCGACCCCGTCCGGCTCGGTCGACCACCCGTTCAACCCGGTCTCGCTGGCGCTCGGCGCCGAGGCGACCTTCGTGGCCCGCACCATCGACTCCGACCGCAAGCACCTCACCTCGGTGCTCGAGGCCGCCGCCGCCCACCGCGGCACCTCCCTGGTCGAGATCTACCAGAACTGCCCGATCTTCAACGACGGCGCCTTCGACGCCATCAAGTCGCCCGACACCAAGGCCGACGCGATCATCCCGCTCGTCCAGGGAGAGCCGATCCGCTTCGGCGCCGGCGGCTCCAAGGGCCTGGTGCGCACCGCCGGCGGCGGCGTCGAGGTGGTCGACGTGACCCCCGACAACGAGTCGCAGCTCGTCGTCCACGACGCCACCCTCGACGACCCCACGCAGGCCTTCGCCATCAGCAGGCTCACCGACGCGGGCGTCCTGCACCAGTCGCCGATCGGCGTCTTCCGGGCCGTGCCGCGAGCGACGTACGACGACCAGGCGCGCGACCAGCTCCGCACCGCCACCGGCGGCGAGCAGGTCGACCGCAGGGCCGCGCTGTCGCAGCTGCTCAACGGCGCCGACACCTGGACCGTGGCCTGAGCGCCTCGTGACCGCCACGTGACCGCTACCGAGCACCTCGCCGCGCTGCAGCGCACCGGCACCCTGCTCGACGAGGCGCTCGCGCTGTACGACGCCCTCCCGCCCGTCACCGTCGAGCAGGCGCTGGGCGCGTGGGTCGGCAGCGGGCTCGAGACGGGCCACCCGATGGACGGCCTGCTCGAGGCCTACGGCTGGCACGGCAAGCGCTTCGACGCTCCTGACGAGGCGCACCCGCTCGTCTTCGCCGACGACCGTGGCCGGTTCGCGGTCAACCCGGCGCTGGTCCCGATGGGACTCGTCGACCAGCACGGCCCGCGGCTGCGCGGGCCCCGGGTCGCCGCCGTCGCGCGACGCTCGCTGCGAGCCGCCACCACCCGCAAGCCCAGGGCCCGGCTCCGGATGATGGAGCACCGCGGCGTCGTCTCCGCCACGATGTCCTACGACGCCCTGCCCATCAACGACCACTTCCGCCTCGTCGACGACGACACCCTGCTCGGCGTCATGGACCTACGCGCCATGTCCCGGCCGTTCTGCTTCGTCCTGCGTCGCGAGCCCTGAGCCCGCGCGAGCCCTGAGCCCCGCCCGGGCTCGGTGGTCGAGGAGGGTCGACGCCCCGTCCTGCGACGAGGTCCCCGAGCGGGCTCAGGCGGGGGACTCGGCGGCGGCGCGGAGGCGGGCGAGGCCCTTCTCGAAGTCCTTGCCGAGGAGCTTGTCCATCGGCAGGACCTTGCCGACGAGGGCGGCGACGCCGTGCTGCTCGCCGGTCATGCGCCAGGTGACGTGGGTGCCGTCGTCGACCGGGCGCAGCAGGAAGCTGACCGCGCTGCGGCTGCGGAACGGCTTGTCGAACTGCAGGTCGAGGTCGACCTGGTCGGGGCGGTCGCCGGTGACCTCCATGCGGCCCTGGCCGGCCTTGCGGTTGCCCGACCAGGAGTGCCGGGCGCCGACGCCGGAGGGCGGGCCGGAGTACTCCTGCTGCATCGCGGGGTCGAGGTCGGCCCACGGCGACCACTGCTCCCACGCCCGTAGGTCGGCCACGAGGGCGTGCACCCGCTCCGGGCTCGCTCCGACCACCGCGCTGCGCTCGACCTCGTAGCTGCTCATGGCGGCACTCTAGAGCGGCGCGCCGTCGGATGACTGGCAGTTCGCCCCGACGAGCCGACCGCCCCCGCGTGGCTGCTGGACCGCGCCTCGCGAGCTCGTCGAGCTGCCAGTCGCCCGACGAGCGACCGCGCCGGACCCTACGAGCAGTCAGGAGCGTCAGCGGCGTACGCTCCTGACGTGACGGAGCCGCGGAGCGAGAGCAGCAAGGGACTCGCGTACGGCGCGGCGGCGTACGCGATGTGGGGCCTCTTCCCGCTCTACTGGCCGCTGCTCGAGCCCTCGAGGGCGGTCGAGATCCTCGCCCACCGCGTCGCCTGGTCCGTGGTGACCATGGCGGTGCTCGTCGTCGTGCTGCGTCGCACCCGGCAGCTGCGGGCGATCGTCACGACCTCGCGCACGGCCCTGCTGCTGGGGGTCGCAGCAGTCGTCATCTCCTTCAACTGGGGCGGCTTCATCTACGGCGTCAACGCCGGCCGGGTGGTGGAGGTGTCGCTCGGCTACTTCATCAACCCGCTCGTCACCGTGCTGCTCGGCGTCGTGGTGCTCAAGGAGCGGCTGCGCGCCCCGCAGTGGGCGGCGCTGGGGCTGGCCGTCGCGGCCGTGCTCGTGCTGACCGTCGACTACGGCCACCCGCCGTGGGTGGCGCTGCTGCTGGCCGGCTCGTTCGCGACGTACGGCCTGCTGAAGAAGCAGGCCGGGGTGGGGGCGGTCGAGAGCCTGACCTACGAGACCGCGGTGCTGGCGCCGATCGCCGTCGGATACCTCGTCCACCTCGCCGCGGTCGGCGACGGCACCTTCGCCACCGAGGGCGCCGGCCACGCCGTGCTGCTCGCCGGCACCGGGCTGGTGACCGCGGTGCCGCTGATCTGCTTCGGCGCAGCCGCCATCCGGATCTCGCTGGTCGCGATCGGGCTGCTGCAGTACCTCGCCCCGACGATCCAGTTCGTCCTCGGCCTCGTGGTCTTCGACGAGGAGATGACGGCCGTCAAGTGGGTCGGCTTCGTCATGGTGTGGGTGGCACTGGCCGTCTTCACCGGCGAGGCGCTGCGCCACCGTCGCCGACAGCTGCGGCTGATGGCCGACGCGACCCCCCGCTAGCCGCGTGCCTGCTTGGGTCGTGAGGCCGGTGGGGTCCACCATGCAGCGGTGACCGAGCGCATGACCCGCACCGAGGGGGCCCCCGACCGCCGCCACCTGCCCCTCGACGCGGCCGGCCTCCCCGTGCTGCCCGTGCAGCCCCCCGAGGGCGCACCCAACGTCGTGGTGGTCGTGGTCGACGACATGGGCTTCGGCGCCTCCAGCGTCTACGGCGGCCCGTGCCAGATGCCGACCGCCGAGCGGCTCGCCGCCGACGGCCTGCGCTACAGCCGCTTCCACGTGACCGCGCTCTGCTCGCCGACGCGCCAGGCGCTGATGACCGGGCGCAACCACCACTCCGTCGGCATGGGCGTGACGTCCGAGATGGCCACCAGCCACCCCGGCTACCACGGCTTCCGGCCGCTCACCGCCGCGACGCTGGCGCAGGTGCTCAAGGGCAACGGCTGGAGCACGGCCGCCTTCGGCAAGTGGCACCAGACGCCCCCGGTCGAGGTGACCTCGGCGGGACCCTTCACCCGCTGGCCGACCGGCGAGGGCTTCGACACCTTCTACGGCTTCATGGGTGCCGAGATGAACCACTGGTACCCCCAGCTCTACTCCGGCACGACGCCGGTCGAGCCCACCCGCACGCCCGAGGAGGGCTACCACCTCACCGAGGACCTCGTCGACCACGCCGTCGCCTGGGTGCGCAGCCAGCAGTCGCTGACCCCCGACCGGCCGTTCTTCACCTACCTCGCGCTCGGCGCGACCCACGCGCCCTTCCACGTCGCGCCCGAGTGGATCGAGCGCTACGAGGGCCGCTTCGACGCCGGCTGGGACGCCATGCGCGAGGAGATCCTGACCCGCCAGAAGGAGCTGGGCGTCGTACCCCCGGAGACCGTGCTCGGCCCGTGGGCCGACGGCGTGCCGCACTGGGACGAGCTCGACGACGCCGGGCGCCGGGTCGCGATCCGCCTGATGGAGACGTACGCCGGCTTCGCCGAGCACGCCGACCGTCAGGTCGGTCGCCTCGTCGACACCCTCGACGAGCTCGGCGTGCTCGACGACACGATCGTCTACTACCTCCTCGGCGACAACGGCGCCTCCGGCGAGGGCGGCACGGAGGGCACCCTGCGGGAGCACCTCGTCGGTCACGGCATCGCCGACGACGTGGACGACATGGCCGCCCGGCTCGACGAGATCGGCGGCCCGACGACGTACGCCATGTATCCCGTGGGCTGGGCGGTGGCGATGAACACGCCGTACCAGTGGACCAAGCAGGT
The DNA here is from genome assembly GCF_054777915.1 of Nocardioides marmoraquaticus. Classification (NCBI taxonomy): domain Bacteria; kingdom Bacillati; phylum Actinomycetota; class Actinomycetes; order Propionibacteriales; family Nocardioidaceae; genus Nocardioides; species Nocardioides marmoraquaticus. Next base: position 147,818 of record NZ_BAAHAA010000002.1, read on the forward strand.
CGCCTCGCACTTCGGCGGCACCCGCGACGGGCTGGTCGTGCACTGGCCGCGCGGGATCGAGGCGCGTGGCGAGGTGCGCCACCAGTTCCACCACGTCATCGACGTGCTGCCCACCATCTGCGAGGCCGTGGGGGTCCCGCTGCCGGTCACCGTCGACGGCTGGCGCCAGCAGCCGTTCGAGGGCACCTCGATGCAGTACAGCTTCGACGACCCCGAGGCCGATGAGCGGCGCCGCACGCAGTACTTCGAGATGGTCGGCAACCGCGGCATCTACCACGACGGCTGGACCGCCTCGACCCGTCACGGCGTGCCCTGGAAGATGACCGAGGAGCCGCGGCCCTTCGACGACGACACCTGGGAGCTCTACGACACCCGGCACGACTGGGCGCAGTCGCGCGACCTCAGCGCCGACGACCCGTCGCGTCTCGAGGTGCTGCGCTCGCTGTTCCAGGTCGAGGCGACGAGGTACCACGTCTTCCCGCTCGACGACCGCGTCACCGAGCGCGAGAACCCCGAGCTCGCCGGCCGCTACGACCTGCACCACGGCCGCACCCGGATGGTGCTCGGCCCCCACACCGCGCGGCTCAGCGAAGAGGCCGCGCCCAACGTCAAGAACCGCTCCTTCCGGCTCACCGTCGACGTCGACCAGCCGTCCAGCGTCCCGCCGCAGTCGCTCAACGGCGTGCTCGTGGCCCAGGGCGGGCGCTTCGGTGGGTGGTCGCTGTACGCCGTCGACGGGCACCTCCGCTACGCCTACAACCGCTACGGCAAGGACCTCACCGTCATCAACGCCGAGCCGGTGATGTGGCCCGGCGAGCACGAGGTGGTGCTCGACTTCACCTACGACGGCGGGCCGCCCGGCAGCGGTGGGCTCGCCCGGATCCTGCTCGACGGCACCCAGGTCGCCTCCGGCCGCGTCGAGGCCACCACGGCCTACTACTTCGCCTTCGACGAGACCTTCAACGTCGGCATCGACCGCGGCAGCCCCGTCGTCGACGACTACCTCCCGCTGCGCAACGCCTTCACCGCCGAGATCCTCCGCGTCACCGTCGACCTCGCCCCGGGTACGCCGCTGTCCCCCGGCGACGCCGCCCACGTGCGCGCCAGGCAGGCCGACTGAGGCGGGGTCGGGCGCTCCGCGCGCGTTCGCCTGCCGTTCACGCAGGCTCCACCACGTCGTAGGCCGGACTGGGTTGGCTCCTGTCGACCAGCCGCCCGACCCGGAGACGTGATGACCCAGCCCACCCTGCTCCCGCTCCTCCCCGCGCACGCCCAGGGCCCCCACGGCTCGCGCAGCGCGATGACCTGCAAATTCCGCTGCGCCGACGCCTGCTTCCAGCCGATGCCGAACGAGTCCGGCAACCAGGACTTCCACGAGGTGGTCGAGCACGCGCTGCAGCGCCGCTCGCTGCTCAAGGCCGGCGGCGTCGGCCTCGGTGCGCTCGCCGTCACCGGTCTCGCGTCCGGCGCCCCGGCGGCCGCGGCGCCCGTGGCCCCCGTCGAGGCCCGCAGGCCGAAGCCGGGCCGCGGCCGCAGCTCCGACGTCGGCCGTGACTCGTTCGCCGTCGTACCGCCCAACAACATCGACGCCGTCACCTCGCCGCGCGGCTACCGCAGCGACGTCGTCATCAGCTGGGGCGACCCGGTGACGCGCAGGGCCAAGGCGTTCGACGTGAACGCCCAGACGGCCGACACCGCGGCCGAGCAGTTCGGCTACAACAACGACTACGTCGGCGTGCTGCCGCTCAGCCGCAACCGCGCGCTGCTGGTGTGCAACCACGAGTACACCAACGAGAACATCATGTTCCCCACCGGGAAGTACGACGCCGAGACCGTCAAGCAGGTCGCGATGGTCTCGCACGGCATGTCGGTCGTCGAGGTCCAGCGCGGTCGTCGCGCGGGCTCCTGGGTGCAGGTGCCGGTGCGGCGCACGACCCGCAACCGCCGGCTGACCACCCGCACCGCCTTCCGCCTCACCGGCCCGGTCGCCGGCACCGAGCGGGTCACCACCTCGGCCGACCCGAAGGGCCGCACCGTCTACGGCACCCTCAACAACTGCGCCGGCGGTACCACCCCGTGGGGCACGGTGCTGTCGGGCGAGGAGAACTTCAACCAGTACTTCGACGTGGGCAGCGGGCTCGACAGCCGCTACGCCGCGTCGTACGCGCGCTACGGCATCACCGGCACGGGCACCCGCGGCTGGGGCACCGTCGACGAGCGCTTCGACCTGTCGAAGGAGCCGCACGAGCCGTTCCGCTTCGGCTGGATCGTCGAGGTCGACCCCTACGACCCGGGCTCGACCCCGCAGAAGCACACGATGCTGGGCCGCTTCAAGCACGAGGGCGCCAACGTCGCCCTCACCCGGGACGGCCGCGCGGTGGCGTACATGGGTGACGACGAGCGCGGCGACTACATCTACAAGTTCGTCTCGGCCAAGAAGATGAAGCGCGGCAGCTCGCGCGCGGCCCGCCGCCACAACCTGACGCTGCTCCAGACCGGCACGCTGTACGTCGCGAAGTTCACCGGCGACAGCCCGGACGCGGCGCCGTACGACGGCACCGGCCGGTGGATCAAGCTCGCCACCGACAAGCGGTCGTTCGTGCCCGGCATGAGCCTCGCCGACGTGCTGATCGACACCCGGCTCGCGGCCGACACGATGGGCCCGACCAAGATGGACCGGCCCGAGGACGTCGAGCCCAACCCGGTCACGGGCAAGGTGTACGCCGCGCTGACCAACAACTCCGACCGTGGCGTGAAGTACCCGGTCGACGAGGCCAACCCGGTCGGCAGCAGCCGCACCCGCGCCAGCCTCGACGCCGGCCTGGCACCCAAGGCGGGCAACCGCAACGGCTACGTCCTGGAGTGGACGCCCACCCGAGGCGACCACGCCTCGGAGACCTTCACCTGGACGCTGCTGCTCGTCTGCGGCGACCCGAACGCGCCGGAGACCTACTTCTCGGGCTACCCCAAGCAGCTCGTCAGCCCGATCAGCTGCCCCGACAACCTGGCCTTCGACAAGCGGGGCAACGTCTGGGTCTCGACCGACGGCAACCAGCTCGGCTCCAACGACGGCCTCTTCCGGGTGCCGACGCGGGGCTCGCAGCGCGGCCACGTCGAGCAGTTCCTCACGGTGCCCGTGGGCGCCGAGACCTGCGGGCCGCTGATCTCCGACGACCAGCGCTCGGTGTGGGTCGCCGTGCAGCACCCCGGCGAGAAGGACGGCGCCACCTTCGAGACGCCGGCCTCCACCTGGCCCACCGGCGGCTTCCCACGCCCCTCGGTCGTGGTCACCTACCGCGCCTGACGCACCGCGGCCGTCCACAGGGCGGTCCGGGAACACGTTCTCCACAGCCTGGCCGCTCGTCCCGTCGTACGACGGGGCGAGCGGCCACGGTCGTCCCCATGACCTCCCGCCTGCTGCTCCTGCTCGTCCTGCTGCTGCTCCCCGCCCCGGCGCTCGCGGCCGACACCCACGACTCCTTCACCGCCACCGTGCGCGTGCACGACCACGGCCGGTGCCACGTCAGCAAGTCCGACGCCGCCGTCCGCGCGCGGTTGGAGTGCCCCGACGGGTTCGAGCGCTCGCTGCGCCCGTGTCCCCGCCGCGACTCCCCCCGCTGCTTCTGGCACGCCCCCACCCGCGGCGGCACCCGCAGCTTCCTCACCCTCGCCGGCCGCACCCACCACTTCCGCGCCTGACGCCGCTGTCGGGCGCTGGTGGCTTGGGCTCAGCACGGGCAAAGTCACTGGCTCACCAGTGACTTTGCCACTGGACGCGGCAAACAACCGTGGCTCAGCGTCAGACTTCGTGGCTCAGTGACGCGCTGGGCAGCCCCATGAGCGTCCACAGGCTGCTCCCGGAGCGCCTTCGTCCACAGATCTCGCGCGGCGACGCCAAGGAGCCGTACGCCGGCCGACGATCGGGCCATGGACGACCTCTTCCACCTCCACCGCGACACCGTCTTCCTGCGCCGCGAGGCGATCGCAGCGGGGTACGCCGACCGCGACCTGCGTGCCTTGCGGGCCGGGTCCATCGTCCGACCGCGGTACGGCGGCTACGTGTCGCGGGAGGCGTGGGAGGCGGCCGACGCCCGCGAGCGCTACCTCATGGTCTGTGCCGTCGTGATGCTCCAGCACGGCGATCGCGTGATGCTCAGTCACACCTCAGCAGCCGTGGCCGCCGGGTTGTCCGTCCTGGATCCTGACTACTCGACCGTGCACGTGACCAGGCTCGACGGCAGGACCGGACGCATCGAGGCGGGGGTGCAGCACCACGTGCCCGCATGGGGACCGTCCCAGGTCGAGCGCAGAGGCGAGTTCCTGGTGGCCGACGAGCTGACGGCCACGCTGGGCGCGGCGACGCAGTTCGGCGTGGAGGGCGGCCTCGTGGTCGCCGACTCCTTCCTGTCCAGGAACCCCGACGCCGTCGGTCGGCTGTGGGACGGCTACCGCGCAGTGGCGGGCAACCCGTTCGCCCGCCGGCTGCAGCTCGTCGTACGGCTGGCGCGTGCGGGTGGGACCACGGTCTTCGAGACGCGGTGCCGCTACGCCATGTGGCGCTCGCACCTCCCCGAGCCGGAGCTGCAGTGGGAGGTGTGGATCGACGGTGAGCTCGTCGCGATCGTCGACTTCGCCTGGCCCGAGCACCGCCTGCTCGGCGAGGCCGACGGGCGATGGAAGTACGGCCGCCTCCTCGGGCCCAACCCCACACCCGAGCAGGTCAGCGCCGCCATGGTGTCGGAAAAGCTGCGCGAGGACATGCTGCGCGAGGCCACGGGCTACGGGATGATCCGCTACGACTACGGCGAGCTCTACGTTCCGGGGAAGATCGGCGCCCGCACCCAACGGATGCTACAGATCCACGCGCCCCGCGCATCCTGAGCTGCTGAGCCACGAAGTCTGACGCTGAACGCGGCAAGCAATCCTGGCTCAGCGACAAAGTCACTGGTTCACCAGTGACTTTGCCCCCCCTGCCCCAGACGCACGAACGCCTCCCCGGCGGGGCCGGGGAGGCGTTCGGTGAGGCGGGTGCGGGGTCAGGGCGACGTGGAGGTGTTGACCTGGAACGACGCGGCACCGACCGCGATCAGGATGATGTAGATGACCAGGACGACGACGCCGGCGATGGTCGACCAGAGGGCGAACTTGCGGGCCTTCTCCGAGGACTGCTGGGCGCCGGCGACGTCACCGCTGGCGTACTTGCCGTTGACCTGGGCGGCGAAGACGATCGAGGCCACGCCGAGCGGCAGGCAGCAGAAGATCGTGGACAGGATCGCCCAGACGAGGTGGTTGGGCGGGGGCTGGCCGCCGGCCGGCGGACCGCCGTAGCCGCCGTAGCCGCCGCCGGGAGGCGGGGCGGAACCGTAGCCGCCGCCCGGAGGCTGCGGCGGGTTGGTGTCGGACATGGTGATCCCCCTTCTTCGACGCGCTCCACCCGGACGGGTCGCGCGGAAGTCGCAGGCTAGCGGGAAGAGGGCCTCAGGCGGGGGACAACCAGGTGAACCCCGGCACGTTGCGCAGCACCCCGAAGACGACGACGACCGCGAGCACCCCCCAGATCACCCAGGGCGGGGCGCTGGTGGTGCTCGGCACGCGACGGCCGGTACGTCGCAGCAGCCAGGCGCCGAGGGCGAGCACCAGGTAGGGCACGGCGAGCAGCAGCAGCGGGTTGCGGGCGGCGGTGCCGGCGACGTCGCCGTGCAGCAGGTCGTGGGTGCCGCGCAGCGCGCCGCAACCGGGGCACCACCAGCCGGTCAGCATCAGCAAGGGGCAGGTCGGGTAGTGCCCGGCCTCGTAGGGATCGACCGTGTGGAGCACCGTCGCGGCGGACCCCACCGCGCCCAGCACGGCAGCGGGCAGCGCCCAGCGGCGGGGCCCCGTCGTCCCGGCGCCGGCGCTGCTGTGCTGCAGGGTCGTCACGTCAGGCCGAGCTCGCGCCGATGCCGATCGCCACGACCACGAACACGATGTAGAGGACGACGAGGACGCCGAGCACCGCGGCCGACCAGATCGCCCACAGCTTGGCCTTGCGGGCGGACTCGTGCGCGCCGGCCACGTCACCCATCGCCCACTTCGAGTTGACCTGCGAGGAGTAGACGATCGAGACGATGCCGAGCGGCAGGCAGCACAGCACCGTCGACAGGATCGCCCAGACCAGGTAGTTCTCCGGCGGCGCGCCCATCGGCGGGCCGTAGCCCGGGGCGCCGTACGCCGGCTGCCCGTACCCCTGCTGGCCGTATCCCGGCTGGCCGTAGCCCTGCTGCGCGTAGCCGTAGCCCTGCTGCTGGCCGTACCCCTGCTGGCCGTACGGGTCCTGGCCGTACGCCGGCGGCTGCTGGCCGTAGGGGTCCTGGCCGTACGACGGCGGCTGCTGACCGTAGGGGTCCTGCGGCGGCGGGGAGGGCTGCTCGCCCGACGAGCCGGAGGTGGGCTCCTCCGGCTGCTCGCCCGGCGGCGGGTTCTGCGACGACATCACGGGCCTCTCGGGACGGGTGCGGCAGGTCGGGAGCGACCCTAGCCTGGATCGGCCGGGCGGTCCGGCGTCTCAGGCGGTGCGGTGGGCGACCACGTCGGCGAAGGCCTCGAGCGCCTCGCGGACGGGCCCCTCGTCGAGCGCCTCGAGCAGCTGCTTGGCCTCGGCCGCGAGCCCGGCGACGTAGTCACGCGCCTCGCGCAGCGCCGCGTGGTCGCGCAGCAGCGAGAGCGCCTCGGCGTGCGGGCCGCTGTCGGTGAGGTCGCCGTCGAGCAGCTCCTGGAGCCGGGCGTCGTCGGGGTCCGTGGAGCGCTGGGCGAGCAGCACCGGCAGCGTCGGCACGCCCTCGCGCAGGTCGGTGCCGGGGGTCTTGCCGGACTCCTCGGACTCGGAGGCGATGTCGAGGATGTCGTCGGAGAGCTGGAAGGCCAGCCCGACCTTCTCGCCGTACGCCGCCAGCGCCCCCTCCACCTCGACCGTGGCGCCGCCGAAGCGGGCGCCGTAGCGGGCGGAGGTCGCGATCAGCGAGCCGGTCTTGCCCGCGACCGTGCGGAGGTGGTGCTCGAGGGGGTCGGCGCCGTCGACCGGGCCGAGCGTCTCGAGGATCTGGCCCTCGACGAGCCGAGTGAAGGTCTGAGCCTGGATCCGCACGGCGTCGGCGCCGAGCTCGGCGGTCAGCTCGGAGGACTTGGAGAACAGGAAGTCGCCGGTGAGGATCGCGACGTGGTTGTCCCAGCGGGCGTTGGCCGACTCGGCGCCGCGGCGCAGGTCGGCCTCGTCCATGACGTCGTCGTGGTAGAGCGAGGCCAGGTGGGTCAGCTCGACCACGCAGGCCGACAGCACCACCTCGTCGGCGTCGGGGTGCTTGCCGGCCTCCGCGGCCAGCAGCACGAGCAGCGGCCGGAACCGCTTGCCGCCGGCCTCGAGCAGGTGTCGGGCCGCGCGCGTGACGAAGTCGGCCTCGGAGACGACGTGGTGGTGCAGCGCCTCCTCGACGCGGACCAACCGCTGACGCAACCGGCCCTCGAGGTCGGCGTCGAGCACCGGGAGGGCGAGGGCCGATGGCTTCACCTGATGAATACTCCCACGTTGCCCAGCAGGTCGATCAGCGCGCCCGGGACGATGCCGAGCAGCAGCGTCACGATCGTGCCGACGGCGATCACCCCGGCCGTCAGCGGGCTGGGCGTGGTCACGCTCGGGCCCTCCGCCACGGGGTCGGAGAAGAACATCAGCACGATCACCCGCACGTAGAAGTACGCCGCCACGGCCGACATCAGCACGGCCACGACCACGACCGGCCAGGCGCCCGCCGACATGGCGGCCGCGAAGACCGCCCACTTGCCGGTGAAGCCGCTGGTGAGCGGGATCCCCGCCATGGCGAGCAGCAGGAAGGCGAAGGTGCCGGCGACCAGCGGCGACTCCTTGCCGAGCCCCTGCCAGCGGGCGAGGTGGGTGGTCTCGCCGCCCGAGTCGCGCACGATGCTGACGATCGCGAACGCCGCCATCGTCGTGAAGCCGTAGGTGGTGAGGTAGAACAGCGTCGCGCTGACGCCGGTCAGGCCGCCCGGGGCGACCTCGCCGAGCGAGCGGATGCCGATGAAGCCGGTGAGGATGAAGCCCGCGTGGGCGATCGAGCTGTAGGCCAGCATCCGCTTGACGTCGTTCTGGCTGACCGCCAGCACCGAGCCGACCACCATGGTGAGGATGGCGACCGCCCAGACCATGGGCAGCCAGTCGGTGCGGTTGCCGCCAAAGGCGACGTAGAACAGCCGCAGCAGCGCCCCGAAGGCGGCCACCTTGGTGGCGGCGGCCATGAACGCGGTGACCGCGGTCGGGGCGCCCTGGTAGACGTCGGGGGTCCAGGCGTGGAACGGGGCGGCGCCGACCTTGAACAGCAGCCCGACCGCCATCAGCGCGATGCCGCCCAGCAGCAGCAGCCGGCTGCTGGTGTCGGCCGAGACCGCGGCGGCGATCTGGGCGAAGTTCATCGACCCGGCGTAGCCGTAGACGAGGGCCAGGCCGTAGACGAAGAAGCCGGAGCTGAAGGCGCCGAGCAGGAAGTACTTCATCGCGGCCTCCTGCGAGAGCAGGCGGCGACGGCGCGCCAGCCCGCACAGCAGGTAGAGCGGGAGCGAGAGCACCTCGAGCGCGACGAACATCGTCAGCAGGTCGTTGGCGGCGGGGAAGAGCATCATGCCGCCGATGGCGAACAGCGCCAGGGGGAAGACCTCGGTGTGGGCCAGGCCCCGCGTCGACGCCTCGCGCTCGGCCTCGGTGCCGGGCAGCGCTGCGGCCTGGCCGGCGAAGGTCAGCACGCCGGCCTCGACCTTGCGCTCGGCGAAGAGCATCACGCTGAGCAGGCCGAGCACGCTGAGCAGCACCCAGCTGAAGACGGCCGGGCCGTCGGCGGCCAGGGCGCCGTCGAGCACGACGCGACCGACCTCGACGTCGTCGCTGGTCGGGCTCAGCCGCGACAGCACGACCACGGAGGCGACCAGCGAGGCCACCATCGCGGCGGCGGCCAGGGTCGCCTGCATGGCGTAGCGCCAGGCCCGGGGCACGAAGGCCTCGAGCAGCACGCCGACGACGGCCGCGCCGAAGACGAGGAGCAGCGGCGAGAGCGTCAGCCACGGGATCGTGGGGGCGTCGAAGGTGGTCACTGACCGGCCTCCCCTTCGGTCACGGCGGGCTGCGGGTCGGAGGTGCCGACCTGCGACATGGTGGCGTCGACCGCCGGGTTGATGACGTCGAGCAGCGGCTGCGGGTAGAACCCGAGCACGAGGATGAGCACCACGAGCGGGGCGACGGCCGCGATCTCGCGCGGGCGGAGGTCACGCATGCCGGTGACCCCCTCGCGCACCGGACCGGTCATGGTGCGCTGGTAGAGCCAGAGCACGTAGATCGCGGCCAGCACGATGCCGAGCACGGCCAGGGCGCCCGCCCACGGCGACCACACGAAGGCGCCGACGATGACGAGCAGCTCGGAGACGAAGGGCGAGAGGCCCGGCAGCGCCAACGACGACAGCCCGGCCACGAGGAACAACCCGGCCAGCACCGGCGCGACCTTCTCGACGCCGCCGAAGTCGGCAATGCGCTGCGAGCCCCGGCGCGAGACCAGGAACCCGCCGACGAGGAAGAGCATCGCCGTCGAGAGGCCGTGGTTGAACATGTAGAGGTTCGCGCCCGACAGGCCCTGGCTGTTCATCACGAAGATGCCCAGCACGATGAAGCCGAAGTGCGACACGCTCGTGTAGGCGATCAGCCGCATGATGTCGTCGGAGCCGATCGCCATCAGCGCGCCGTAGAGGATGCTGAAGATCGCCAGGCCGACCACGACGGGCGTCGCCCACCGCGAGGCCTCCGGGAAGATCTCGAGGCAGAACCGGATCATGCCGAAGGTGCCGACCTTGTCGAGCACGCTGACCAGCAGCACCGAGGTGCCGGGGGTGGCGTTCTGGGTGGTGTCGGGCAGCCAGGTGTGCACCGGGAACATCGGCGCCTTGATCGCGAAGGCGATGAAGAACCCCAGGAACATCCAGCGGCCGGCCCAGGTGCCGATGTCGAGCTGCGCGAGCTCGGCGACGAGGTACGTCGGCTCGCCCGCGCGGGAGGAGACGGCGTACAGCCCGACCACCGAGGCCAGCATGACGAGGCCGCCGGCCAGCGAGTAGAGCAGGAACTTCACCGCGGCACGGACCCGGTCGGGGCCGCCGTACCCGGCGACGAGGAAGTAGACCGGGATCAGCGTGGCCTCGAAGAAGACGTAGAAGAGGAACACGTCGACGGCGAGGAAGACACCGAGCGAGAGGCCCTCGAGCGCGAGGATCCAGGCGAACATGCCCTTGGCGCCCCAGCGGCCCCCGTCGCCGTCGTGCCACGACGCGGCCATGACGACCGGGGTCAGGATCAGGGTCAGCAGCACGAGCGCCAGGCCGACGCCGTCGAGCGCGAGGGCGTAGTGGGCGCCGAACAGGCCGATCCACTCCACCTCCTCGCCGAACTGGTCTCCGGCGCCCGGGTCGTAGGCGACCGCGAGCCCGATGCCGAGGGCGAGGGTGACGAGCGAGAAGCCGAGGGCGACGACCTTCGGGGCGCCGGCGGCGGCCCGGGCGGGCAGCAGCGCGACGACGGCGGCGCCGACGATCGGGACCAGCAGCAGGATGGTCAGCAGCGGGAGCGAGCTCATGCGAAGTTCACCACCACGAGAGCGAGCAGGACCAGCGCGGCCCCACCGAGGAGGGACAGGGCGTAGGAGCGCACGAAGCCGTTCTGCAGGCGGCGCGCGGCCCCCGACAGCCCGCCGATCGCCCCGGCGGTGCCCATCGCACCACCGTCGACGACCTGGCGGTCGACCACGGCCAGGCCGCGGGTCAGGGCGCGCCCGGGGCCGATCACCAGCACCTCGTTGGCCTCGTTGCCGTAGAGCTCGGCGCGTCCGGCGCGGGTGATGGGCGAGACCTTCGTCGGCGCCTCCCGCGGGATCGACTGCCGACCGAAGAGCCAGAAGGCGAGCGCGACGCCGACGGCCACCACGAGCACGACCAGCGCCGAGATCAGGATCGCGGGCACCGGCAGCTCGTGCTCCTCCGCGACGCCGGTGACCGGCTCGAGGAAGTGCTTGATCCAGCCGCCGGCGTACATCGCGCCGCCGAAGACCGACAGCGCGGCCAGCACGACGAGCGGGAAGGTCATCGTCCGCGGCGACTCGTGCGGCTCCACGCCCGGCTCCCAGCGCTTCTCGCCGAGGAACGTCATGAGCATGAGCCGGGTCATGTAGAAGCCGGTGACGCCGGCGCCGACGAGGGCGCAGACACCGAGCACGGGGTTCTCGACCAGGGCCGTCTCGATGATCTTGTCCTTGGAGAAGAAGCCCGAGAACAGCGGGAAGCCGATGATGGCGAGGTAGCCCATCGCGAAGGTGACGAACGTGATCGGCATGGCCGCGCGCAGCGCGCCGTAGTGACGCATGTCGACGTCGTCGTCGGTGCCGTGCATCACCGACCCGGCCCCGAGGAACATGTTGGCCTTGAAGAAGCCGTGGGTGATCAGGTGGAAGATCGCGTAGGCGTAGCCGTAGACCCCGAGCCCCGCCGCCAGCACCATGTAGCCGATCTGGCTCATGGTGGAGCCGGCCAGGGTCTTCTTGATGTCGTCCTTGGCGCAGCCGATCCAGGCGCCCATCAGCAGCGTGATGGTGCCGATGACCGCCACCGCCGTGCGGGCGGCGTCGGTGTACTCGAAGACGAACTGCGACCGGACGATGAGGTAGACGCCGGCCGTCACCATCGTCGCCGCGTGGATCAGCGCCGACACGGGGGTCGGGCCCTCCATGGCGTCGAGCAGCCAGGTCTGCAGCGGGAACTGCGCCGACTTGCCGGCCGCGGCCAGGAGCAGCAGCAGGCCGATCGCCGTCATGGTCGCGCCCGAGGCCTCGCCCGCGAGGGCGCTGACGCCCTCGAAGGAGGTGGTGTGGAACGTCGCGAAGATCAGCGCGACGCCGAGCGAGAGCCCGATGTCGCCGACGCGGTTGACCACGAACGCCTTCTTGGCGGCCGCCGCGGCCGACGGCTTGTACTGCCAGAAGCCGATCAGCAGGTACGACGCGAGGCCGACGCCCTCCCAGCCCAGGAAGACCCCGACGTAGTCGGCGGAGAGCACGAGCAGCAGCATCGCGGCGACGAACAGGTTGAGGTAGGCGAAGAAGCGTCGGCGCCGCTCGTCGTGCTCCATGTATCCGATGGAGTAGACGTGGATCAGCGCACCCACGCCGGTGATCAGCAGCAGGAACAGCGCCGAGAGCGGGTCGTAGAGCAGGCCGAGGTCGACGCTCCAGTCACCGGAGCTGAACCAGGTCCAGAGCGTCAGGCCGAGCTGCCGCTCCTCCTCCGGACGCCCGAGCAGCCCGGCGAAGAGCACCACCGAGCACACGAAGGAGCCCACGACGGTCGCCGTGCCGAGCAGGTGCCCCCAGGCGTCGGTCAGGCGGCCGCCCAGCAGCAGCACGGCGGCACCGATCGCCGGCAGGGCGATGACCAGCACGAGGGGCAGCGCGAGGGAGCCGGCCGCGCCGGGCTCGACGAGCGGGACTGCCCCGCCGCCTGCCTCCGCCGCGACGGCGTCGATCGCAGTCGTGATCACGAGTTGGGACTCCTAGTACTTCAGCAGGCTGGCGTCGTCGACCGAGGCCGAGCGGCGGGTGCGGAAGATGGTCATGATGATGGCCAGGCCGACGACCACCTCGGCGGCCGCGACGACCATGACGAAGAACGCCGCCACCTGGCCGTCGAGGGTGCCGGTGGTGCGCGCGAAGGTCACCAGCGCGAGGTTGCTCGCGTTGAGCATCAGCTCGACGCACATGAACACCACGATGGCGTTGCGGCGCACGAGCACGCCGACCGCGCCGATGGTGAACAGGATCGCGGAGAGGACCAGGAACGGGGTCGCGTCGATCACCGGCCCGCACCTCCCGCGTCACCAGCGGAGTCGTCCCGGACGGCCACGTCGGCGTCGCTGCCGCCGATGCGCTCGACCTGGGTCGCGCTGCCGGGCGGGGTCAGGCTCGACCCACGGGCGGTGAGCACGCGCGAGATCGAGCTCGCGGCGGGCGAGCCGTCGGGCAGCAGCGCGGGGGTGTCGACCGCGTTGTGGCGGGCGAACACGCCGGGCGACGGCAGCGGACCGGGGTGCTTGCCGTGGTCGGCGTAGTCGCGCATCCGCTGCGCGGCCAGGTCGGCCTGGGTGAGCTTGGGGGTGAGGCGCTCGCGGTGCGCCAGCACCATCGCGCCCAGGGCCGCGGTGATGAGCAGCGCCGCGGTCACCTCGAAGGCGAGCAGGTAGCGCGAGAACAGCAGCTCGGCGATGCCCTGGATGTTGCCGCCGTCGTTGGCCGCCTCGAGGCCGACCACGCTGCCGACGGTGACCTGGGCGACGCCCAGGACCAGCAGCAGGCCGAAGGCGAGCCCGACGATGGCGGCCAGCGCCCGCTGGCCGCGGATGGTCTCGACGAGCGAGTCGGAGGCGTCGACGCCCACGAGCATCAGCACGAAGAGGAACAGCATCAAGATGGCGCCGGTGTAGACGATGATCTGCACCGCGAACAAGAACGTCGCGTCCTGCACGGCGTACAGCACCGCCAGGCTGATCATGACGACGGCCAGGAGCAGCGCGCAGTGCACGGCCTTGCGGGTGAAGACCATGCCGAGCGCGGCGACGACCATGACGGGCGCGAGGACCCAGAAGGCGATCACGAGCGGGCACCCCCCGGGTGGGCGCCGTCGTGCACGGGGTCGCTGTCGGCCGTCGCGCGGAGGTTGCCGCGGTAGTAGTCGGTCTCGTCCTTGCCCGGCTGCATCGGGTGGGGCGGGGCGACCATGTCGGGCAGCAGCGGCGCGAGGAGGTCGCTCTTCTCGTAGATGAGGTCCTCGCGGTTGTTGTCGGCCAGCTCGTACTCGTTGGTCATCGTCAGCGCGCGCGTGGGGCACGCCTCGATGCACAGCCCGCACAGGATGCAGCGCAGGTAGTTGATCTGGTAGACGCGGCCGTAGCGCTCGCCGGGGCTGAAGCGCTCGTCGTCGGTGTTGGAGGCACCCTCGACGTAGATGGCGTCAGCCGGGCACGCCCACGCGCACAGCTCGCAGCCGACGCACTTCTCGAGGCCGTCGGACCAGCGGTTGAGCTGGTGGCGACCGTGGAAGCGCGGGGCCGTCGGCTCCTTCTGCTCGGGGTACTGCTCGGTGACGACCTTGCGGAACATGGTCCGGAAGGTCACCCCGAACCCGGCGACCGGGTCCCAGAGCTGCTCCTTCAGCGACGCCATCAGACGTGGCCTCCCTCGTCGGTACGGGTGGTGGTGGTCGAGACCATCTCGCTGCTCGGCAGCTCCTGCCCGGGCATCGGCGGCACCGGGTAGCCGCCGGCGAAGGCGTCGAACGGCTCGGCCTCGACGTCGTCGTCGCCGGCGGACTTCTCGGGCACGAACACCAGCGCGAGCACGAGCAGGCCGAGCACGACGCCGACGATCAGCAGCGTCCGGCTGTCGAAGAAGTCGGGGTACTCGTTGCGGACGAGCCGGATGCCGGCCACCGCCACGACCCAGACCAGCGCGACCGGGATCAGGATCTTCCAGCCGAAGTCCATGAACTGGTCGTAGCGCAGCCGCGGCAGCGAGCCCCGCAGCCAGATGAACACGAAGATGAAGAACAGCACCTTGCCGAAGAACCACACGACCGGCATGTAGCCGGAGTTGGCGCCCTCCCAGACCTGGGCGATGCCGAACGGCGCGCGCCAGCCGCCGAGGAACAGCGTGGTGGCGACGGCCGAGACCGTGGCCATGTTGATGTACTCGGCCAGGAAGAACAGGGCGAACTTCAGCGAGGAGTACTCGGTGTGGAAGCCGCCCACCAGCTCGCCCTCGGCCTCCGGGAGGTCGAACGGCGCACGGTTGACCTCGCCGACCATGGCGATCACGTAGATCACGAAGGCCGGGAACAGCGGGAAGACGAACCACACGTCGGCCTGGGCGTTGACGATCTCGGAGGTCGACATCGTGCCGGCCTGCAGGAAGACCGCGACGAGCGCGAGGCCCATCGCGACCTCGTAGGAGATCATCTGGGCGCTGGAGCGCAGCCCACCGAGCAGCGAGTACGTCGACCCGCTGGACCAGCCGCCGAGCACGATGCCGTAGATGCCGATCGAGGCGATCGCCATCACGAAGATGACGGCGACCGGCATGTCGGTCAGCTGCAGCGGCGTGGTGACGTCGCTGAACGGGACCCGCACCTCGGGCCCGAACGGGATGACCGAGAAGGTGACGAAGGCCGGCACCACGACGACGACCGGCGCGAGGATGAAGACGACCTTGTCGGCCGCCTTCGGGACGATGTCCTCCTTGAGCGCGAGCTTCACGCCGTCCGCGAGGCTCTGCAGCAGGCCGAAGGGACCGTGGCGGTTGGGGCCGATGCGGTGCTGCATCCGCGCGACGACCCGGCGCTCCCACCAGATGTTGAACAGGGTGAGCAGCACCAGCACCACGAAGATGGCGACGGCCTTGAGGATGATGACCCACCAGGGGTCGCTGCCGAAGCTCTCCAGCGTCGGGCCCATCAGCCCGCCTCCTCCGCGCTCGTCGTGCCGGTCGTGGCCGGGGGTGCGCTGGGCACCGGGTAGGTCACCGAGACCGGGCTGCCGGCCGGGCCCACGAGGTGGCGCACGGACAGGCCCGGCGCGCTCGCGGGTGCCCACACCGTGCCGTCGGCCAGGTCGGCCACGCCCACGGGGAGCACCACCGAGCCCAGCGGGCCGGTGAGCTGCACGGCCTCGCCCGGGGCGGCACCGAGCGCCGCCAGGGTGGAGGCGCCGACGAGCAGCTGCGGCTTGCGGGCGGTGGCGCGGTAGTCGTCGTCGCCGTCCTGCAGCCGGCCGTCGTCGACCAGCTGCTTCCAGGAGGCGAGCACGAGCTCGGCGTGCTCCCCCGCGGCCGCGGGCTCGACGTGCTCCATCGCCGGGAGCTCGTCCCAACCGCCGAGCTGGACCAGCTCGTCCCAGGCCTGCTCAGGGGTGCGGAAGCCGAGCGAGACGCCGAGCTCCTCGGCGATCCCGGCCAGCGCCCGGACGTCGGGCAGCGAGCCGGGGTGGTGCAGCGCGGTGCCGAAGCGGCGTACGCGGCCCTCCCAGCTGACGAAGGTGCCGGACTTCTCGCTCGGCGGGGCCACCGGGAGCACGACGTCGGCGACGCGGGTGACGGCGGACTCGCGGACCTCGAGCGAGACCAGGAAGCCGACGTTCGCGAGAGCCTCGGCCGCGAGCGCCGGGTCGGGCAGGTCGCCGGGGTCGACGCCGCCGACCACGAGGCCGCCGAGCTCGCCGGCGGCGGCCGCCGCCACGATGGCGTCGGCGTCGCGACCGGGGGTGGCGGGCAGGTCGTCGAGGCCCCAGGCGGCCGCGAGGTCGACCCGGGCGGCCGCGTCGGTGACCGGACGGCCGCCGGGCAGCAGCGTGGGCAGGCAGCCGACCTCGAGGGCACCGCGGTCGCCGGCGCGGCGGGGCACCCAGGCGAGGCGGGCACCGGTGGTGGCGGCCAGGCGCGCGACGGCGCTCAGCACGCCGGGCACGCCGGCCATGCGCTCACCGACGAGGATGATGCCGCCGCTGTCGAGGGCGACGTCGCCGTCGTGGGCCAGGCCGGCGACGACCTCGGCCTCCTCGCCCGGGCGCGCAGGGACGAGCGTGCCGCCCATCTTGTGCAGCCCACGGGAGGTGAACGGGGCGACCGACCAGACGCCGAGGACCGACGACGAGCCGGGCACGGACCCCCGCGAGGCCTTGCGCAGCCGCAGGAAGAGCGTGCCGGCCTCGTCTTCGGGCTCGAGCCCGACGAGCACGACGGCGCGTGCCGACTCGAGGTCGCCGAAGGTGACGGCCCCGGTCTCGGGCGAGGTGCCGACGACGTGGGCCGCGAGGAAGTCGGCCTCCTCGGCCGAGTGGGCGCGGGCGCGGAAGTCGACGTCGTTGGTGCCGAGCGCCACCCGGGCGAGCTTGGCGTAGGCGTAGGCCTCCTCGACCGTCAGCCGACCGCCGGGCAGCACGCCGACCCCGCCGGCCTCGCGCGCCGCGGCCAGGCCGCGGGCGGCGACCGCGAAGGCCTCCGGCCAGCTCGCGGGCCGCAGCTCGCCGGTCGCCTCGTCGCGCACCCGGGGGTGGGTCAGGCGGTCGGGCTGGCGGCTCCAGCGGAAGGCGAAGCGGTCCTTGTCGGTGATCCACTCCTCGTTGACGTCGGCGTCCTCGCCGGACAGGCGACGCATCACGGTGCCGCGACGGTGGTCGACGCGGATCGCCGAGCCGCAGGCGTCGTGCTCGCCGATCGACGGCGTCGAGACGAGGTCGAAGGGCCGCGAGCGGAACCGGTACGACGACGAGGTCAGCGCACCGACCGGGCAGATCTGGATGGTGTTGCCGGAGAAGTAGCTCTCGAAGGGCTCCTTCTCGTAGATGCCGACCTGCTGCAGCGCCCCGCGCTCGACCAGGGCGATGAACGGGTCGCCGGCGATCTGCTCGGAGAAGCGGGTGCAGCGGGCGCAGAGCACGCAACGCTCACGGTCGAGCAGCACCGAGGCGGAGATGTTGATGGGCTTGGGGTAGAGCCGCTTGTGCTCGACGAACCGGGTCTCCCCCCGCCCGTTGCTCATCGCCTGGTTCTGCAGCGGGCACTCGCCGCCCTTGTCGCAGACGGGGCAGTCGAGCGGGTGGTTGATCAGCAGCAGCTCCATCACGCCCTGCTGCGCCTTGTCGGCGACCGGGCTGGTGGCCTGGGTGTTGACGACCATGCCGTCGGCGACGGTGAGGGTGCAGGAGGCCTGCGGCTTGGGCATGCCGCGGCCGTTGCCGGCGTCGGGCACCTCGACCAGGCACTGCCGGCAGGCGCCGACGGGCGCGAGCAGCGGGTGGTCGCAGAACCGCGGGATCTGCACGCCGACCTGCTCGGCGGCCCGGATCACCAGGGTGTCCTTGGGCACCGACACCTCGACGCCGTCGATGGTGACGGTGACCTCGTCGACCCTCTCCACCTGTCCGGTGGTGGCCTTCTCCGGAGCCGTCGTCATGCCAGTGCCTCCTCGCGGGCGAAGGTGGTGCTGGCCTCGCGGTCGAAGGGGCAGCCGCCGTGCTCGAGGTGGGCGAGGTACTCGTCGCGGAAGTACTTCACCGACGAGGTGATCGGGCTGGTCGCGCCGTCGCCGAGGGCGCAGAAGGATCGGCCCAGGATGTTGTCGCAGACGTCGTCGAGCATGTCGAGGTCGCTCTCGGAGCCCTTGCCCTGCTCGAGGTTGGCCAGGGTCTGCACCAGCCACCAGGTGCCCTCGCGGCAGGGCGTGCACTTGCCGCACGACTCGTGCTTGTAGAACTCCGTCCACCGCAGCACCGCGCGCACCACGCACGTGGTCTCGTCGAAGAGCTGCAGGGCGCGGGTGCCGAGCATCGAGCCGACCCCCGCCACGCCCTCGAAGTCGAGCGGCACGTCGAGGTGCTCGGCGGTGAGCAGCGGCGTGCTGGACCCGCCGGGGGTCCAGAACTTCAGCTCGTGGCCCTCGCGGATGCCGCCGGCGAGGTCGATCAGCTGGCGCAGCGTGATGCCGAGCGGGGCCTCGAACTGGCCGGGGTTGGTGACGTGGCCCGAGACGCTGAAGATGCCGTAGCCGTTGGACTTCTCGGTGCCCATCGAGGCGAACCACTCGGCGCCGTGGCGGATGATGCTCGGCACCGAGGCGATCGACTCGACGTTGTTGATGACGGTGGGGCTGGCGTAGAGGCCGGCGACCGCGGGGAACGGCGGCCGCAGCCGAGGCTGGCCGCGGCGGCCCTCGAGCGAGTCGAGCAGCGCGGTCTCCTCACCGCAGATGTAGGCCCCCGCCCCGGCGTGCACCACGAGCTCGAGGTCGTAGCCGGAGCCGTGGATGTCGGTGCCGAGGTGGCCGGCGAGGTAGGCCTCCTGCACCGCGCGCTGGAGGCGTCGTACGACGTGGAGGATCTCGCCACGCACGTAGATGAAGGCGTGGTTGGCGCGGATGGCGTACGCCGCGATGATCACGCCCTCGACCAGCGTGTGCGGGCTGGCCATCATCAGCGGCGTGTCCTTGCAGGTGCCCGGCTCGGACTCGTCGGCGTTGACCACGAGGTACTTGGGCTTGGGGTTGTCCTGCGGGATGAAGCCCCACTTCATGCCGGTGGGGAAGCCCGCGCCGCCGCGGCCGCGCAGGTTGGAGGCCTTGACGGCCTCGACGACCTCGGACGGCGTCATGCCCAGCGCGGTGCGCAGCGCGCCGTAGCCGTCGTGCTCCTCGTAGGACGCGAGGGTCCACGAGCGCTCGGCGTCCCAGTTGTCGGTGAGGACCGGGGTCAGGGTGCTGATGGGTCCAGTCACGGGGTGGCCTTTCCGGTTCCTGAGGAGGTCGCGCAGCGACCGTCTCGAAGGATCACTTCTCGTCGCCCCCGGGCTTGTCGGGGTTGTCCTCGTGCTTGACGTCGGCGCCGGACTCGGCGACGGCCGCGTCGTCGGCCACCTCCGCGGACTCCGGGCTGCCGCCCGCCTTGTCGGTGGTGGTCGAGCCCTCGGCGACGCTCGCCTCGCGCTCGCCCTGCTCGGCCTCGTCGGTCGACGGCGCCCGCCAGCCCTGCTCGCGGGCGATGCCGAGGCCCAGCAGCGACGCCGGGCCCGCCGCGGGGCCCTCGTCGGCCAGGTCGTCGGGGAAGCCGGCCAGCACCCGCTCGGCCTCGCGCCAGGTCACCAGGCGCGGGCCGCGGGTGCTGCTCACGGTCTCGCCGGCGCGCAGGCTGTCGACGAGCGCGCAGGCCGACTGCGGGGTCATGTTGTCCATGAACTCCCAGTTGACGGTCATCACCGGGGCGTAGTCGCACGCTGCGTTGCACTCGACGTGCTCGAGGGTGATCTTGCCGTCGTCGGTGGTCTCGTCGTTGCCGACGTCGAGGTGCTCCTTGAGCCGCTCGAAGATGAGGTCGCCGCCCATCACCGCGCACAGGGTGTTGGTGCAGACGCCGACGTGGAAGTCGCCGACGGGCCGGCGCTTGTACATCGTGTAGAAGGTCGCCACGCCGCTGACCTCGGCCGCGGAGATCCCGAGGACCTCGGCGCACGCCTCGATGCCGCGTGGCGTCACCTGCCCCTCGACGCTCTGCACGAGGTGCAGCATCGGCAGCAGGCCGGAGCGGGCCTGCGGGTAGCGGGCGCCGATCTCGCGCAGCTCGGCGACGACGCTCTCCGGGAGCCGGTCGGCACCGTCGACGGCGGTCGTCGACACGGCGGCGGCGTTGGTGCCGTCGTCCATCCCCGGGATCCTGGACTCCGTCATCGGTCGACGCCTCCCATCACGGGGTCGATCGAGGCGATGGCGACGATGACGTCGGCGACCTGGCCGCCCTCGCTCATCACCGAGGTGCCCTGCAGGTTGACGAAGGACGGGTCGCGGAAGTGCGCCCGGAAGGGGCGGGTGCCGCCGTCGGAGACGACGTGGGCGCCCAGCTCGCCCCGGGGCGACTCGACCGGCACGTAGGCCTGGCCGGCGGGCACCCGGAAGCCCTCGGTCACCAGCTTGAAGTGGTGGATCAGGGCCTCCATCGACTCACCCATGATGTGCTTGATGTGGTCGGTGCTGTTGCCCATGCCGTCGCTGCCGATGGAGAGCTGGCTGGGCCAGGCGATCTTCTTGTCGGCGACCATGACGGGGGCGCCCTCGAGACCGGCGAGGCGGTCGGTGGCCTGCTCGACGATGCGCAGCGACTCCCACATCTCGTCGAGCCGGATCCGGAAGCGTCCGTAGGCGTCCATGGTGTCGCGGGTCGGCACGTCGAACTCGTAGTCCTCGTAGCCGGAGTAGGGCTGCGTCTTGCGCAGGTCCCACGGGTAGCCCGTCGAGCGCAGCACCGGGCCGGTGATGCCCAGCGCCAGGCAGCCGGCGAGGTCGAGGTGGCCGACGCCGGTCAGGCGGGCCTTGAAGATCGGGTTGGCGTTGCACAGGGCGGCGTACTCGGGCAGCCGCTTCTTCATCAGGGCGACGAAGTCACGGATGGAGTCGATGGCGCCGGCCGGGAGGTCCTGAGCGACGCCGCCGGGTCGGACGAACGCGTGGTTCATGCGCAGGCCGGTGATGAGCTCGAACAGGTCGAGCACCAGCTCGCGCTCGCGGAAGCCGACCGTCATCACGGTCAGCGCGCCGATCTCCATGCCGCCGGTGGCGATCGCCACGAGGTGCGACGACATCCGGTTGAGCTCCATCAGGAGCACCCGCATGACCTGGGCCTTCTCGGGGACGTCGTCCTCGATGTCGAGCAGCCGCTCGACGCCCAGGCAGTAGGTGGCCTCGTTGTAGAACGGGCTGAGGTAGTCCATCCGGGTGCAGAAGGTCGTGCCCTGCACCCAGGAGCGGAACTCCATGTTCTTCTCGATGCCGGTGTGCAGGTAGCCGATGCCGCAGCGGGCCTCGGTCACCGTCTCGCCCTCGAGCTCGAGGATGAGCCGCAGCACGCCGTGCGTGGAGGGGTGCTGCGGGCCCATGTTGACGACGACCTTGTCGTCGTACTCCTCGGCGAGGCCCTGGGTGATCGAGTCCCAGTCCTGGCCGGTCACGGTGAAGACCCGGCCCTGGCTGGTGTCGCTGCCGGGGGCGTAGGCGTCCTGGTCGGTGCTCATCGGTCCACCTCGTCGGTCGAGCTCAGGCGGTCGTGGGTCGAGCTCGGGCGGTCGTTGGTCGAGCTTGTCGAGACCATCACGTGTAGGACCTCCGCGTGTCCGGCGGCGGGATGGTGCCGCCCTTGTACTCCACGGGGATGCCGCCCAAGGGGTAGTCCTTGCGCTGCGGGTGGCCCGGCCAGTCGTCGGGCATCTGGATGCGGGTGAGGGCGGGGTGGCCGTCGAAGACGATGCCGAAGAAGTCCCAGGTCTCGCGCTCGTGCCAGTCGGCGGTGGGGTAGGTCGCCACCACGCTCGGGACGTGCGGGTCGGCGTCGGGGCAGGTGACCTCGAGGCGGATCCGGCGGTTGTGGGTCATCGAGAGCAGGTGGTAGACCGCGTGCAGCTCGCGCCCGGTGTCGTCGGGGTAGTGCACGCCGCTGACGCCCGAGCACAGCTCGAAGCGCAGCCGCGGGTCGTCGCGCAGGTGGCGGACCAGCACGGACAGGTGCTCGCGGCGCACGAAGAAGGTGATCTCGCCGCGGTGCACGACGACCTTCTCCCAGGGACCGTCGATGCCCTCGCCGGACGCCACGTCGACGATCGCGTCGGCGACCTCGTCGAACCAGCCGCCGTACGGCGCCTGCGCCGCGTCGGGCATCGACAGCTCGCGCACGAGGCCGCCGTAGCCGGAGGTGTCGCCGGAGCCCCGGACTCCGAACATGCCCCGGCGCCGGCCCAGGGGCTCGGCCAGGGCCGGGTCGCGGGTCGGGACGGCCGGGGTGTTCTCGGGCATCCGGTCGGTGGCGTCGGCCTCGGTGCGGGCGACGCGGCCGTTCTCGGTGGTGGGCTCGTCGCCGTCGTCCTGGGGGCTCACCGCATGAGCCCCTTCATCTGGCTGGTGGGCACGGCGTTGAGGGCGGCGGTCTCCTGCTCCTCGATCTCGGCCGCGCGGTGCGGGCCGAGCTTGGTCGCCTGCACCTGCTCGTGGAGCTTGAGGATGGCGTCGATGAGCATCTCGGGCCGCGGCGGGCAGCCGGGGAGGTACATGTCGACGGGGACGACGTGGTCGACGCCCTGGACGATCGCGTAGTTGTTGAACATGCCGCCGGAGCTGGCGCACACGCCCATCGCGAGCACCCACTTGGGCTCGGCCATCTGGTCGTAGATCTGGCGCAGCACCGGGGCCATCTTCTGGCTGACGCGACCGGCCACGATCATCAGGTCGGCCTGGCGCGGACTGGCCCGGAACACCTCCATGCCGAAGCGCGCGAGGTCGTACTTGGGCCCGCCGCTCGTCATCATCTCGATGGCGCAGCAGGCGAGGCCGAAGGTCGCGGGCCAGAACGACGCCTTGCGCATGTAGCCCGCGACGCCCTCGACCGTGGTCAGGAGCACCCCGCTGGGGAGCTTCTCCTCGAGTCCCACTTCATGGTCCCTTCGTGGCTGTCGTGCTCGGTGGTGCTGGGGATGCGGTGGCCGACGGGGTCAGTCCCAGTCGAGGCCGCCGCGCTTGAACTCGTAGACGTAGGCGACGGTGATGTTGACCAGGAAGAGCAGCATCGCCAGGAAGCCGAAGAGTGCGAGCTCGTCGAAGTAGATCGCCCACGGCACGAGGAACATGATCTCGACGTCGAAGATGATGAAGGTCATCGCGACGGTGTAGTACTTCACCGGGATCCGGCCGCCGCCGTGGGCCTGCGGGGTCGGCTCGATGCCGCACTCGTAGGAGTCGAGCTTGGCGCGGTTGTAGCGCTTGGGCCCGGTCAGCGAGCTCACCACGACCGAGAACACCGCGAAGCCGAGGGCCAGGGCCATCAGCGCCAGGATCGGCGTGTAGAGCTCCATGGGTCCTCCTCGAACAGCTGTCTCGTGCCTTTGTGAACTGGTTCACAAAACTCCGACAGCGCCCCAGCATAGAGGCCTGGGTCACACCGCGTTAACCCCCCTCCCGCGTGGGGAACTCCGCGTGGTCGGCGCGCTGACCTGCGGATTTACCGCACACTGTCGTTGCGTAATTACGAGACCTGGTCGGCCGGACGGCGTCGCTGACGGGCCGCCTAGGCTTCGGTCGTGACCCGCGCGACCCTGGACAAGCGCCCCGCCGAGGTGCAGGCGATGTTCGACGCCGTGGCCAAGCGCTACGACCTCACCAACGACGTGCTCTCGCTCGGCCAGGACCGTCGCTGGCGCACCGCCGTGCTCCGCGCGGTCGACCCGCAGCCGGGCGACCGCGTGCTCGACCTCGCCGCCGGCACCGGCACCTCGTCGGTGCCCTTCGCCGAGCGCGGCGCCGTCGTGGTGCCGTGCGACTTCTCGGTCGGGATGCTGCGGGTCGGCAAGCGCGCCCGCCCCTCCCTGCCCTTCACCGCGGGCGACGCCACCCGGCTGCCCTTCGCCGACGACAGCTTCGACGCCGCCACCATCAGCTTCGGCCTCCGCAACGTCGTCGACCCCGACGCCGGCCTGCGCGAGATCCTCCGCGTGGTCCGACCGGGTGGCCGGCTCGTGGTGTGCGAGTTCTCCAGCCCGACGTGGGCGCCGTTCCGCACGGTCTACCTCGAGTACCTCATGAAGGCGCTGCCCCCCATCGCCCGCGCCGTCTCCTCCAGCCCCGACGCCTACGTCTACCTCGCCGAGTCGATCCGCGCCTGGCCCGACCAACCGGCCCTCGCCGCCCGTCTCGCCGCGGCCGGCTGGCGCGCCCCCGAGTGGCAGAACCTCTCGGGCGGCATCGTCGCGCTCCACCGCGCGACTGCCTGAGCCTGGGGTCGCGCCGGGTCGCGCCGGGTCGCCCGCCGGGAGCCGGTGCTTTTCGTTCGAGAAGCACCTGCGACCTCGCTGCCGGAACTTTCCCACCGATTCGCTCCTCAGCGCTCGGCGTGTCGGGGGCGGATCGGTCGGAAACCTGCGGCCGCTCCTGCTTTTCGTTCGAAAAGTCCCCCCGCAGGCAGCCTCCGGCCCCACGACGCCCGACTCGGGCAGACCTGGCGGCACCCCGCCAGAACCGGACCGTCGCTGGGCGCGTCGTACGTGGTGCCCGCCGCCGCGTCCGGAGAGGATCCGCCCATGTCCCGTCGTCGTTCCCGCCGCTGGGAGCTCACCGCGCTCGCAGCCGCCGTGGTCCTCGTCGGCGGGCTGGGCTGGGCCGCCACCGGTCGTGACGGCGGGACCAGTGCCACCGCCGACGCCGCAGCCGCCGGCGCGTCGAGCCGCACCGACCCCACCACCGATCCCACGACCGCGCCCGTCCGCACCGCGACCCGCCCGTGGACCGGCACCGTCAAGCGCCCCGTCACCGCACCGCTCCCGCTGCTGAGGCCGTACGCCGCACCGCCGCCGGGCCCGCGGCTGATGGGTCGCGGTGACACCGGGCCGCAGGTGCGCGAGCTGCAGGCCCGGCTGCGCCAGATCGCCTGGGTCTACGGCGACGTCGACGACGTCTTCGACGCCGAGCTGGTGCAGGCCGTGCGGGGGTTCCAGGAGAAGCGCCGCATCGCGGTGACCGGGGTGGTCGACCAGCCCACCCTCGACCGGCTCGACGCCATGACCCGCGAGCCGACCTCCGACGAGCTGGCCAACCGGTTCCCGGGCGATGTCGACACCGACGCCCCGCTCGACCCCCGGTGCCTCACCGGCCGGGTGCTCTGCGTCGACAAGTCGAGCAGCACGCTGCGCTGGGTCGTCGACGGCCAGGTACGCCGCACGGTGGCGGTGCGCTTCGGCTCCGAGCTGACCCCCACCCGCGAGGGGACCTTCCAGGTGGACTCCAAGTCACGCGACCACGTCTCGTCGATCTACGACACCCCGATGCCGTTCGCGATGTTCTTCTCCCGCGGCCAGGCGGTGCACTACTCCCCCGACTTCGCCGCCAACGGGTACGCCGGCGCCTCCCACGGCTGCGTCAACGTGCGCGACCTGCCCGGCATCACCTGGCTCTTCGACCAGGTGCAGGTCGGCGACCGCGTAGTCGTCTACTGGAGCTGACCGGGCCCGGGCCACGCCCCGACGTGGCCGACCTCTCACCCGGTCGGGACCACCCGCGCCGTAGGCTCGACCGACGTGACGAGCACGCGCGCCTCCGACCTGCCGGTGACCCGGCTGGTCGCGCGCACCTCGGCGATCGACCCGGAGTCGTTGCCCGGCGACCTGCTCTCGCTGCTGCCCCCCGAGGGTGCCACCGCCTGGGTGCGCCGGGGCGACGGCCTCGTCGCCTGGGGCGAGGCCGCCGTGCTGCGCAGCGCGGGCCCCGACCGCTTCGCGGACGCCGCCGAGTGGTGGCGCGCCACCGTGGGGGCGGCCGTCGTCCGCGACGAGGTGCAGCGGCCGGGCACCGGGCTGGTGTGCCTGAGCAGCTTCGGCTTCGCCGACGACCCGGGCGACAGCGTGCTGGTGGTGCCTCAGGTCGTGGTCGGCCGGCGCGACGGGCGGGCGTGGGTGACCGTCGTCGGGCACGGCGAGCTCGCCCCCGTGCCCGAGCTGGCCCGCACCTCGCCGCCGTCCGCCCCGGGCGAGGTGGTCTTCGCCGACGGCGCCATGAGCGGTGCGGCCTGGGAGGGCGTGGTCGCCGACGCGGTGCAGCGCATCGGCGCGGGCGACCTCGAGAAGGTCGTGCTCGCCCGCGACCTGCTCGCGACCCTGGGCGCCGACCTCGACGTGCGCTGGCCGCTGGCGCGGCTCGCGTCGAGCTACCCGATGTGCTGGACCTTCCTGGTCGAGGGGCTCTTCGGCGCCACCCCCGAGCTGCTGGTGCGCCGCGAGCGCGGCCTGGTCACCTCGCGGGTGCTGGCGGGCACCATCCGCCGCACTGGCGACGACGCCCGCGACGCGGCGCTCGCCGGCCAGCTGGCCCGCTCCTCGAAGGACCTCGAGGAGCACGAGTACGCCGTCCGCTCGGTCGCCGACGCGCTGGCGCCGTACTGCTCGTCGACCAACGTGCCCGAGGTGCCGTTCGTGCTGCACCTGCCCAACGTCATGCACCTCGCCACCGACGTCACCGGGGTGACGCACGACCACGAGGCCGGCGCCGGGCCCGACCCGGCGGCGCTGCTGGTGCTCGCGGCGGCGCTGCACCCCTCGGCCGCGGTGGGCGGCACCCCGACGACGGCGGCGGTGCGGCTGATCGAGGAGATCGAGGGCATGGACCGCGGCCGCTACGCCGCCCCGGTCGGCTGGATCGACGCCCACGGCGACGGCGAGCTCGGCATCGCCCTGCGCTCGGCCCAGCTCGACCCCGACGACGCCCGCTCGGTGCGGCTCTTCGCGGGCTGCGGCATCGTCGCGAGCTCCGACCCGGCCGCCGAGCTGGCGGAGGCGCAGGCCAAGCTGCTGCCGGTGCGCGACGCCCTCGAGGGCGGCTGAGCGACTAGTAGGCGCCGGGCCCGGGCGGGTTGCGGCGCGGCGCGGGACCGGACGCAGGCTCCGGCGCCGGGGCGGCGGCCGACTGCTCGCGGCGCCCCCGCCGACGCGACGGCACCGGGTCGGGCGGGGGGAAGGCGACCTCCTCGTGCGCCCGCTCGCGCACGGCCAGCTTGATCTGGGTGAGGTTGTTGCGCAGCAGGTCGGAGACCAGCTCGTCCATGCGCGGGTCGCCGAGCATCTCGATGAGCACCCGCAGCGTCGTCTCGGTGACCTGGGTGACGATGAGGTCGTAGCCGGGCAGCCGGTTGACCACCCGCGAGGAGGGGTCCTCCTTGACCTTCTCCTGCACCAGCCCGATCAGCTCGTCGTGGTTCTCGACCAGCGCGGCGGAGATGTTCTTGGTGTAGTGGCCGGTCGCGATGACGTCGGCGACCTCGTCGAGCACGGCGATGGTGATGGGGCGCTTGACGACGTCGATGAGCCGCTCGCGCACCGCGTTGATGCGGCGCACCACCCACGGGGCGCGCAGGCCTCGGCGCACCAACCACCGGCCGAGCACCCAGGACACGACGGTGAGCGCGAGCAGCACACCGACGACGAGCCACACCACCTGCCAGGCGGTGAGGCTCGTCAACCAGTCGATCACGGACCCATCGTGCCCGAGACCGCGCGCCTCAGACCTCGCTCCCGGCGGCGACCCGGTCGTACGTCGCCCCGTCGCGCAGCAGCCCGGGCAGCTGGCGGCCGAGCACGGAGTGGCCGACCTCGGAGTAGATCGCGTCGTGCACCGCCACGTTGCGGGGCGCCCCGACGGCCCGGGCGTAGTCGACGAGCTCCTCGAACTTCAGCCACGGCGCGCTGGCGGGGAGCAGCAGCAGGTCGACGTCGCGCTCGGGCACGGTGAGCGCGTCGCCGGGGTGGAACAGCGTGCTCCCCTCCACGTCGAGAAGGAAGCCGGAGTTGTCGAAGTGCGGCAGGTCGGGATGGATCACGGCGTGCTTCTCGCCGACCACCTCGACGGGCAGCCCGAGGTCGTCGAACCGCTCCCCCGGCCGTACGACGCGCACCCGCGCGGCGAGCTCGGGGTCGGCCTCGGCGATGGCGTCGGCGACGGCCTGGATGGTCACGACCGGCGCGTCGGTGCGGCGCAGGTGCTCGACGCTCCAGTGGTCGGGGTGCTGGTGGGTCACGAGCACGGCCGTGGCGCCGTCGGTGGCGTCGGCCTCCTCGGTGAAGGCACCGGGGTCGAGCACGAGCACGGTGCCCTCGCTCTCGACGCGGACGCAGGCGTGGCCGAGCTTGGTGATCCTCATGGCACCGAACCTAGTCCGTCGTCGATCAGCCCGTGAGCTGGTCGACGAAGCACCAGCGCCAGTCCTCGCCCGGCTCGGCCGAGCGCATCACCGGGTGGCCGGTCTCCTCGAAGTGGCGCGAGGCGTGGCGCGACGGCGAGGAGTCGCAGCAGGCGACGTGGCCGCAGGTGGTGCACAGCCGCAGGTGCACCCACGCGGTGCCGTCGCGCCGGCAGTCGGCGCAGGCGCCGGGGGTGTCGGCGTCGACGGCCGGCCGGGCCTCGCGCAGGTGGTCGCAGTCGCCCTCGAGCAGGCGCGCGGTCGCGGCCTGCACCCGGTCGCGCTCGGCCTCGCTGTAGGCGAGCATCGACTCCTCGATGTCGAGCATCGCCAGCACCTCGGCCACGACCTCGTGCGGCACCGTGCCGGTGCTGCGCACCTCGAGCACCCGGGCCCGCTCGACGTCGATCAGCTCGCGGCGCCAGCGGGCGTAGAGGTCGCTGGGGTTCTCCTCGGTCTGCGGCCCGACCCGCTCCCAGGCGGCGAAGTCGCGGCGCTCGACCTTCTCGCGGATCTGGGCCGCGACCCCCAGCGGGTCGCCCCGCTGGTCGCCGGCCGCGAGCTGGTCGAGCCGCGCGAGGCCCGCCTGGGAGGCCTGGTGCAGCAGGTTGGCCCGGGCGAGGGCGTCGGCGGCGGGGTCGGGCGAGGGCACCGCCAGCCGGCGCGCGACCCACGGCAGGGAGGCCCCCTGGCCGAACAGGGTGCCGAAGGCCACGACGAAGGCCACGAGCAGCAGCACGTCGCGGTACGGCGCGTCGGGCGGGATGACGAACGCGGCAGCCAGCGTGACGACGCCACGCATGCCGGCCCAGCCGACGAGGAAGGTGAAGCGCCGCGGCGGCTTGCGCCCGCTCGGCAGCCGGCTCATCAGCAGCACCCGGTTGGCGAAGACCCAGGCCAGCCGCACCACGACGACGGTCGCCAGCGTCGCCAGGCAGACCAGCACCACCCGGCCGGCCCCGACGCCGTTGCCGAAGGCCCCCTCGATGATGCTCGCGGCCTGCAGCCCGATCAGCAGGAAGACCGCGCTCTCGAGCAGGAACTGGATGCTGCGCCAGTTGAGCGTCTCGGCGATGCGCGACTGCGCCGACTGCAGGATCGGCGCCTTGTGGCCGAGCAGCAGCCCGGCGACCACCACCGCGACGACGCCGCTCGGGTGGGAGGAGTGGTCGGGCCCCGTCGGGATGGCGATCTCCTCGGCGGCGACGTACGCCGCGAAGGGCGTCAGCAGGCCCAGGGCGACGTCGACGGGGGTGAGCGAGACGTGCCGGCGAGCCGCCGCGACGACGAGGTAGAACAGCAGCCCGACGACCACGCCGCCCACGGCCGCGACGAGGAAGTCGAGCCCGACGACGAACCACGCCAGCGAGGCGACGCCCGCCGCGATCGCGGTGTTGAGGGCGACCAGGGCGGTCGCGTCGTTGAGCAGCGACTCGCCCTCGAGGATCGTCACGATGCGCCGCGGCAGGCCGATGCGCCGGCCGATCGCGGTGGCGGCGACGGCGTCGGGCGGGGCGACGACAGCGCCGATGGCGAGGGCGGCCGGCCAGCCCACGCCCGGGAGCAGCGCGTGCACCACGACACCGACGGCCACCGTGGTCGCGATGACGAGGCCCACCGAGAGCAGCAGGATGACGCGCCGGTTGGCGTTGAAGTCGACCAGGCTGGTCTGCTGCGCGGCGGCGTACAGCAGCGGTGGCAACAGCCCGAGCAGCACCACCTCGGGCTCGAGCGCCACCTCCGGCACGAACGGCAGGAACGAGCCGACGACCCCCACCACCGTCAGGATCAGCGGCGCGGGCAGGTCGAGGCGTTCGCAGAGGCTGGCGACCACCACCACGACGGTGACGATGCCGACGAGGAGGACGACGAGGTGCACGGGTCCTTAATGTGCCAGGGCGCGCAGGGATTCCTCCAGGGCCCGGCGGTCCCGACGCGAGATCCGGGCCTCGACGACCTCGACGCCGCCGTTGGGGCTGGCGAGGGCGTGCTCGAGCTCCGCCCGGCTGTCCACGCGCCAGTGCGGGGTGCGGGTGGCCGCGCACAGCGAGGCCAGGTCGACGCCGTGGGGGGTGCCGAAGAGCCGCTCGAAGCGGTCGGCGTACGCCGCCGCGCCCTGCTCCAGGGTGGCGAAGATCGAGCCGCCGTCGTCGTTGGCCACGACGATCGTCAGGTCGGGCCGCGGCTCGTCGGGGCCGAGCACCAGGGCGGTCATGTCGTGCAGGAAGGTCACGTCGCCGACGTACGCCGTCGCGCGCGAGCTGCCCGCCCGGGCCAGGGCCGCTCCCATCGCGGTCGACAACGTGCCGTCGATGCCGGCGAGGCCGCGGTTGGCGAGCACGAGGCGGTGCTCGCCGGCGGGGTGCGCGCCGGCCATGAGGTCGAGGTCGCGCACCGGGTTGCTGGCGCCGACGACGAGCAGCCCGCCCGGCGGGTTGGCGGCGTCGACCACCTGGGCGACCTCGTGGGGCGTGAGGCCGGGCTGCGCGGCCAGGTGGGCGTCGACGCGACCGGCGAGCTCGCGGTCGGCGGCGCGCCAGCGCTCCAGCCAGGCGGGGTCGTCAGCGGCCGCGACGAGGGCCGGGTGGGAGGCGGCGACCGGGAAGGGGCGGTGCGGCCACCGGCCGCGCGGCGGCACCTCGACGACCTCGACGTCGTCGCGGGCCAGCAGCCGTGCGACCGGGCGGCTCAGCGTGGGGTGGCCGAGCACGACGACCCGCTCGACCTCGGCGGCCAGGTCGGTGCCGAGCAGCAGCCGGTAGGTGCGCAGGGCGTGGGACCCGGTGCGGGCCCCCGAGCTCGGCTCCGCCAGCAGCGGCCAGTCGGCGGCCTGCGCGAGCCGACGGGCGGGCGGGCCCGCGTCGTCGCCCGCGACCACGACGGTGCGCGGCCCGAGGGGCAGCTCGACCGGGGTCGCACCGTCGGTGGCCCACGGGTGCGGACCCGGGCCGCGCACGACGCGGTCGAGCACAGGGGCGTCGACGACGTCGAGCGTCGTCGACGGCGGCACGAGCGGGTCGTCGAGCTGCAGGTTGAGGTGCACCGGCCCCTCGGCCGGCCAGTCGACGTCGTCGTCGCGGTCGAGGTCGACGGTCGGCGCGGCCCCGCCGAAGAGACCGACCTGCTCGGTGGTCTGGTTGGCGCCCGTGCCCCGCAGCCGCGCCGGACGGTCGGCGGTCACCGCGACCAGCCGCACCCCCGCGTGGGAGGCCTCCAGCACCGCGGGGTGCAGGTTGGCGGCGGCCGTGCCGCTGGTGCACACCACCGGCACCGGGCGGCGCGACGCCTTGCTCAGGCCCAGGGCGAGGAAGGCCGCGGTGCGCTCGTCGATGCGGGTGTGCAGCCGCAGCCGGGGCTCGGCGGCCAGCGCGAACGCGATCGGGGCGTTGCGCGAGCCCGGGCACAGCACCGCGTCGGTGGCGCCGCGGGCGACCAGGGCGTCGACGACCATGGTCGCCAGTCGCTGGGACATCACGAGCGCCGATCCTCCACCCGTGCCAGCCGGGCGTGCCACCAGGCCGCCCGGTCGGGATCGGCCGCCACCGCGTCGCGGAGGTCCGGCACGACCGGGCGCACGGGCAGCGCGCCGTCGACGGGCAGCAGCGGCGCGCTCGTCACGTCGCCCGTCAGCAGCTGCACGGTCGCGAGGCCGCACGCGTGCTCGAGCTCGGGCAGCGCGGCCGCCAGCGCCACCCCCATCGCGATCCCGACGCTCGACTCGACCGCGCTCGAGACCACCACCGGCAGCCCGATGTCCTCGGCGATGCGCAGGCACGCCCGCACCCCGCCCAGCGGCTGCACCTTGAGCACCGCGACGTCGGCCGCCTCGAGGTCGCGCACCCGGTAGGGGTCGTCGGCCCGACGGATCGACTCGTCGGCCGCGACCGGCACGTCGACCCTCCTGCGCACGGCTGCGAGCTCCTCCACCGACGCGCACGGCTGCTCGACGTACTCCAGGCCGCCGGCAGCGCGTTCCAGCACCCGGATCCGCTCGACCGCCTCGTCGACCCCCCACGCGCCGTTGGCATCGATCCGGATCAGGCCACCCCCACCGCTCCCTGACGAGTCCCCGAGGCCCCCTCCGCTCCCTGAGGAGCCCCCGAGGGACGAGGGGGCGTCACGAAGGGCGTCACGAAGGGCGTCACGAAGGGCGTCGCGCACCGCCTCGAGGCGGGCCTCGTCCTCGCCGGGGTCCTGGCCCGGCTCGGCGACCTTGACCTTGGCGGTGCGGCAACCGCCCGCCCGCACGATCGCGGCGGCCCGCTCGGGGTCGCAGGCCGGCACGGTGACGTTGACGGGCACCGTGTCGCGCAGCGGCGTCGGCCACCCGTCGTACGCCGCCTCGCGCGCGGCCCGGAGCCAGGGCAGGGCGACGTCGTCGTCGTACTCGGCGAACGGGCTCCACTCGCCCCAGCCCGCCGGGCCCTCGAGGAGCACGCCCTCGCGCACGGTCAGCCCGCGGAAGCGGGTGCGCAGCGGGAGCGCGTAGACGTCAGGCGCCACGGGCCAGCTCCCTCACCGCGACGCGGTCGGGCTTGCCGTTGGCCAGCCGCGGCAGCGCGTCGACCACCACGAGCTGGCGCGGCGCCCAGGTGCGCGGCTCGACGACGCCGCGCAGGCGGTCGAGGCCGGCCCGTGTGACGGCGACGGCGACGACCCGCTCGCCCCACTCGTCGTCGGGCACGCCGACCACGCACACCTCGTCGACGGCGACGTCGGCCGCGAGCAGCTGCTCGACCGCGGCGGCGGGCACGTTGACGCCGCCGCTGAGGATGACGTCGTCGCGCCGGCCCGTCACCCGCAGCCGGCCCGCCTCCAGGGTCCCGAGGTCGTCGGTGCGGAACCACCCGTCGTCGAGGACCCGCGCGGTGCGCTCGGGCTCCCCCTCGTAGCCGTCGAAGACGACCGCGCCGCGCAGCTGCACCTCGCCGTCGCGCACCCGGACCTCGACGCCGTCGAGGGGGACGCCGTCGTAGACGCAGCCACCGCAGGTCTCGCTCATGCCGTAGGTCTGCACCACGCGCACCCCTCGACGCTCGGCCTCCACCCGGTGGGCGGGCGCGAGCGGGCCGCCGCCGACCAGCACCGCGTCGTACGACGTGAGGTCGCGCCCGTCGCGCAGCGCCCGCACCAGCTGTGTCGGCACCATCGAGGTGTAGCGGCGAGCACCCGTGCCTGCCCGCACCTCGCGCCACAGCACCTGCAGACCGGCGACGTAGGTCGGGGGCAGGTCGAGGTGCCACGTGCCGGGACCGCCGAGCCGCGCGTGGGTGGCGTCGGCGGAGGCGCGCATCGCCCGTCGCGAGAGCACCACGCGCTTGGGGCGACCGGTCGAGCCCGACGTCGCGACGACCAGCGGCTCGGGGTCGGCGGCGGCCTCCCAGGCCTCGAGCAGCGCACGCACCTGCTCCGCCGTACCCGTCACGGGGCGCAGGGAGGGGCTCACCCGCACCACGGTAGCCAGCGGTCGTGCTGGCAGGATCCGCGCATGGCCACTCCTGCCCAGTGGGTCGCGGGCGCCCGTCCGCGGACCCTGCCCGCCGCCGTCGCGCCCGTGCTGGCGGGCACCGGCGTCGCGATCTGGGAGCGCGAGGCCGTGTGGTGGAAGGCGCTGCTGGCCCTGGCGGTGGCGCTGCTGCTGCAGGTCGGCGTCAACTACGCCAACGACTACTCCGACGGGGTGCGCGGCACCGACGCCGACCGGGTCGGGCCGATGCGCCTGGTCGGGAGCGGAGCCGCGTCGCCCGGTGCGGTCAAGGCCGCGGCGTTCGCCTCGCTGGGCCTCGCGGCGGTCGTCGGGGTGGTGCTGGCGGCGACCACCGCGTGGTGGCTGGTGGCGGTCGGGGCCCTGGCGATCCTGGCCGCGTGGTTCTACACCGGCGGGGCCCGGCCCTTCGGCTACGCCGGGCTCGGCGAGGTCATGGTGTTCGTGTTCTTCGGGCTCGTCGCCACCGTCGGCACGACGTACGTCCAGACCGAGCGGTTCGTGCTCGGCTCGCTCTGGGCCGCGATCGGCGTCGGTGCCCTGACCTGCGCGATCCTGGTCGCCAACAACCTGCGCGACATCCCGACCGACGAGCTCGCCGGCAAGCACACCCTCGCGGTGCGCCTCGGCGAGGAGCGCACCCGCCATGCCTACGGCCTGCTCGTCGACCTCGCCGCGGTGATGCTCGTCGGCGTCGGCCTGACGACCAGCTGGTACACCCTGCTCGCGCTGGCCGCCGCCGCCCCCGCGCTGCGGGCGCTCGACCGGGTGCTCGGCGACAAGGTCACCGGGCGCGAGCTGGTGCCGGTGCTGCAGCAGACCGGCGCGGCCACGCTGCTCTACGGCCTCGGGATCTTCCTCGGCTGCGTCGTCGGGACGCTGCTCGCCACCTACGCCTGAGGGGCGCTGCACCCGAGCGCTGCGCCCGAGAGCCAGGCCTGAGCGCTACGCCTGGGCGCCGGGCTGGCCGGTCGCGTCGTCGCCGCGCTTCTCCTGCTCGCCGCTCGGCGGGGGCGGCGGCGCCCCGTCCTTCTTGGCCTTGCGCTCGCGCTCGCGACGCTTGCGCTCGAGGTCGCGCAGGAAGTCGTCGTCGTCGTCGGGACCGCGCGGCGCGCGGGGCGTCGGACGGCCGCCGGTGGGGCCGCTCCCGCCCGGTCCTCCGGGTCCGCCCGCACGTCGCTTGCCGCGCTGCTCCAGCAGCCAGAACACGGCGTAGACCACCGCCGCCAGCAGCAGCAGGAAGAAGGCCAAGCGGAGCATGCCCCCAGCGTAGGCCGCGACCGGTGACGGGCGGGCTGGGAGTGCCTCCTACCCTGGGAGGGGTGAAGGAGTTCCTGCACTACACCCTGCTGCGCTTCGGCCTGTTCCTGTCGACCATGGCCGTCTTCGGCGGCATCGGGGTCCTCGTCTTCGGCGAGGGCTCGCTGATCTGGGCGCTGCTGCTGGCCGTCGTCGTCTCGGCGGGGCTGTCCTACAAGCTGCTGGCCCGCCAGCGCGAGGCCCTCGCCCTGCGCGTGCAGCAGCGTGCCGAGGCCGCCTCCGCCCGCTTCGAGGAGCGCAAGGCGCGCGAGGACGTCGACTGAGCCGGCCGACGGTGACGACCGACGGTGGCAGCCGACGGGTCTAGTGCCCCCGGCGCTTCAGCTGGCGGTTGATGCGGGTCTCCGACTGCCCCAGCACCTTCGCCAGCAGCGGCACCCGGAAGCGGTACGCCGCCGCACAGGCACCCACGATCACGAGCAGCACGATCAACCACATGCCCCCAATGTGACAGCCCGCCCCTCACCGGGACGGGCGCGGCGCGGGCCGGTGCGCTCAGGCGTAGGAGTGCATCGAGCCGGAGCCGAAGAAGAAGTTGATCCCGACGAAGTTGAACCACAGGGTGGCGAGGCCGACCAGGGCGATCAGGGCGGCCGAGTAGCCCTTCCAGCCCGACGTGGCGCGGGCGTGGAGGTAGGCGGCGTACACCACCCAGGTGATGAAGGCCCACACCTCCTTGGGGTCCCAGCCCCAGTAGCGGCCCCACGCGTAGTGCGCCCAGATCGGGCCGGTGATGAGGGCCGCGAAGGTCCAGATCGGGAAGCCGAAGGCGTGGGTGCGGTAGGCGATCCGGTCGAGCACCGCGAGCGAGGGCAGTCGCGAGAGGTAGCCGCCGTTGTCGGGGACGCCGCCGTGCTTGTCCTGCCAGCGGGACTTGACCAGGTAGAGCGCCGAGCACATGCCACCGATGGTGAAGGCGCCGGTGGCGATGATCGCCGCGATCACGTGGATGACCAGCCACGGCGACTGCAGGGAGTCCTGCAGCGGCACCACGGGCTCGTAGAGCGCGAGCACGTCGACCATCAGCGTGACCAGCACGAAGCCGGTCACGACGGGCGAGAGCCAGCCGAGCGAGTAGCGGCGGTAGAGCGCGAGGTAGAGCAGCGTCACCACGAGCGTGCCGGTGAGCGTGAACTCGTACATGTTGCCCCAGGGCACCCGCACCGGGTCGGCCGCGAGGCCGCGCGTGAAGACCGCGACGAGGTGGCCGACGGCCGCGACGGCCGTCAGCGCGATGCCGACGCGGCGGGCGCGCATGACCGGCTCCGCGTCCTCGGAGAGGTACGCCGCCCCCTCGGCCGGGCCGGCGGCCGGCCCGTCGGGCACGGTCGCGCCGTCGGTGCCGACGAGCTCGCGCTGGGGCGCCTCGGCGACGCGCCGCCCGACCGCCCACTGCCACATGTGGGCCAGGAAGGCCAGGAAGTAGACGACGGCGCAGGCCGCGACGGCCTGGTTGCTGAGCACCTCGAACTGCGTGTGGGTCACGACGACTCCTCGGGGGTGTGACGGCGCAGGTGGGCGACGAGCTCGTCGAGCTCGTCGGTCAGGTCACCACCGGAGCTGCGGTCGAGTCCTGCGACGGTGACGAGCGTACGCCCGGCCTGCTCGCCGCCCGCCGCGCCGTCGAGGCGGCGCACGCGCACCCACACGCGGCGCGGGCGCACGTAGAGCGAGCCGAGCAGGCCGAGCAGGGCCAGCACGACGCCGACGAGCGCGGTGGTCTGGCCGGGGGTCTCGGCGACGTCGAGCCGCACGAACCGGTCGAGGCCGTCGAAGCTGACCGTGCCGAGGCCGTCGGGCAGCTCCACGGTCTGCCCGAGGGCGAGGTCGATGCGCAGCGGCTTGCCGTCGGGGTCGGTCACCTGCTCGAGGCCGTCGAGGTCGAGGGCGTACGCCGACTTGGGGACGCCGCCGTCGATGCCGAGGTCGCCGGTGTAGACGAGCATCGAGACGACCGGGTTGCGGGCGTCGGGGAAGAGCGTCTGGGGGTCGCCGCCGACGAGGGCGAAGGTCGGGTAGAACTCGCCCTGCAGCCCGAGCTGCACCGGCTCGCCCTCGGCGTCGGTGGTGTCGGGCACCTCGAGCACGCCGAAGGAGCGGAAGGTCGCGTCGTCGGGCAGGAAGACACGGGGGCCGGAGGTGACGACGTCGCCGTCGCCGTCGCGCACGGTGATCTGGGGGGCGTAGCCGTGGCCGATGAGGAAGACGTTCGTGTCGTCGACCTTGAGCGGGTGGTTGACGGCCAGCTCGCGCTGCTCGGGCGGGGCGTCGAGCGAGGACCGGTAGGTGGTCTCGGCGCGGAACTGCGAGGCCATGCCGCGCTGGCGGCCCTCCTCGATGAAGTCGAGGTCGAAGCCGTCGATGGTGACGTCGAAGGGGGCCAGGGAGCCGGGGTCGAAGAAGGCGCCGGCGGAGAACTCGTCGTACTGGCTGAGGTTGTTGGAGAACCCGCTGCCGACCACGACGATCTTGCCGGCGCGGAAGCCGAGCAGCGAGCCCATGGCGAAGCCGACGAGCACCACGATGATCGACAGGTGGAAGACGAGGTTGCCGGCCTCGCGCGAGTAGCCGCGCTCGGCCGAGACGGAGTCGGCGCCGTCGTCGTCCTTGCGCACGCGGTAGCGCCGCGCCCGCAGCCGCTGGCGGGCTGCGGCGAGCACCTCCTCGGGCGAGGCGTCGACCTCGACCTCGCGGTGGTCGGGCAGGCGCTCGAGGCGTCGCGGGGTGCGGGGCGGCTGGGCGCGCAGCGCCCGCCAGTAGACGCGGGTGCGCGGCACGATGCAGCCCACCAGCGAGACCATGAGCAGCAGGTAGACGGCCGAGAACCAGACCGAGTCGTAGACCGAGAACAGCCCCAGCCACTCGTAGACCGGCGTCAGCGTGGGGTGCTGCTCCTGCCAGCGCGAGACCCGGCCGGGGTCGACGTCCTCCTGCGGCACGACCGATCCGGGCACGGCGGCCAGGGCGAGCAGGAAGAGCAGGATCAGCGCGGTGCGCATCGAGGTGAGCTGCCGCCACGCCCACCGGGCCAGCTCGCGCGGGGACAGCGAAGGGGGCTCCGACGGCGGGGGCGCCGGGGCCGAGGTGGGGGTGGTGGTGTCGACCGCCATCGTCATACCGCCGTGGTGAAGTCGTCGGGGAAGAGGCCGCGCACGGTGTCGATGAGCTCGAACCACACGCCGGTCACGAGCAGCACGCCCGTCGCCACCAGCATGGCTCCCCCGGCCACGGTGATGGCCCGCTGGTGTCGTCGCAGCCACGCCAACCGGCCCATCATGCGCCGGTAGCCCAGGGCCACCAGCACGAAGGGCAGGCCGAGGCCGAAGCAGTAGACGGCCGTGAGGAAGGCACCGCGACCGGCCGAGCCCTCGCTGAACGACAGCGCCAGGACCGCGCTCAGCGTCGGCCCCAGGCAGGGCGCCCAGCCGATGGCGAACAGCGCGCCGAGCAGCGGCGCGGCGGCCACGCCGACCCGGGGCACGGAGTGGACCCGGACGTCACGCTGCAGGAACGGCACCGCCCCCATGAAGACGAGGCCGAGCACGATGGTGACGCCGCCGAGCACGTAGGTCAGCTGCTGGTCGTAGGTCTGCAGCCACAGCCCGACGGCGCCGAAGAGGGTGCCGTAGGAGACGAAGACGGCGGTGAAGCCGGCCACGAAGAGCAGCGAGCCGGCCAGCATCCGCCCGCGCCTCGCGTCGGCCAGGTCGGCGCCCGACAGGCCGGTGGCGTAGGAGAGGTAGCCCGGGACGAGCGGGACGACGCAGGGGCTGAGGAAGGACACGAGCCCGGCGACCAGCGCGACCGGCACCGCGAGCAGCAGCGTGCCGTCGAGGGCCTGGCCGGCGAACCAGGACCCCACGTCGTACGGCACCAGCGTCACGGGCGCACCCCGTCGCGCACGTCCTCGACGAGCCCGGTCAGGGTGCTCGCGCTGGTGACCTCGCCGATGATGCTGGCTGCCACCCGGCCCTCGCGGTCGAGCACGACCGTGCTGGGCACCGCGTTGGGCGGCAGCGTGCCGGCGAAGGAGAGCAGCGTGCGGCCGGTCGGGTCCCACAGCGTGGGGTAGGGCACCTCGAAGCGCCGCTGGAAGGCCAGCGCCTGGCTCTGGTCGGTGTCGCGGTTGTTGATGCCGAGGAAGACCACGTCGTCGTCGGCCAGCTGGTCGGCGACCTCCGCGAGCAGCGGCGCCTCCTTGCGGCACGGCGGGCAGGTGGCGTACCAGACGTTGACGACCGTGACCTTGCCCTCGAGGTCGGCGGGCGTCACCTCCTCGCCCTCGAGGGTCTCGCCCTCGAGCGGGCCTGCGAGCTCGCGGCGCTCGTCGGGCGCGAGCCGGGTGACGATGCCCTTGCCGTCGACGTAGCCCTTGTCGCCGGCGCTCGGGGTGTCGTCGGAGCAGCCGGCGAGCGCGAGCAGCACGACGGCGAACAGGACGGCGAGGGCGCGCCTCACGACGCCGGCCCGGGCCGGGGCGGCGGCGTCTCCCCCTTGCCGCCTGCGGAGAAGACCTTGCCCCGGTCGGCGACGGGGATCAGGTCGCCGGCGGGCTCGCTGTAGCCGATCTGCACCAGCCGGTCACCGTCGTAGGTGAAGGAGGTGAGGCTGCACAGCGTGCAGTGGCGCTTGCGCGGGTCGTGCAGGAAGGAGCGTCCCTCGGCGGCCAGTCGCGTCGTCCAGATCGGCAGCTGGTGGGAGACGATCACCGCCTCGTGGCCGCGGGCCCGGTCGCGCACGTCGGCGACGGTCGCGAGCATCCGCTCGGCGATGTCGCGGTAGGGCTCGCCCCACGACGGGCGCATCGGGTTCCACAGGTGCTTCCAGACCTCCGGCGAGCGCAGGATCGAGCGCCGCACGCCGAAGCGCTGGCCCGCGAAGACCGAGGTCGACTCGATGACGCGCTCGTCGGTCTCGACCTCGACCCCGCGGGCCCGGGCCAGCGGAGCGGCCGTCTCCTGGGCGCGCTCGAGCGGCGAGGACACGACGGCGACGATGTCGCGGTGCCCCACGCGGTCGGCGACGCGGTCGGCCATGCGGCGGCCGAGCGTGGAGAGGTGGTAGCCGTCGGCGCGGCCGTAGAGGATGCCGTCGGGGTTGTAGACCTCGCCGTGGCGCAGCAGGTGGACGGTGGTGCGGTCGCCACCGCTCAGCGGGCCGCTCATGCCGACACCCCCTCGAGCTCGCGAGCCGCTGCCTCGCAGGCGCGCGGCAGCGCGGCGACGACGTGCTCGATCGCGGCGTCGTCGTGCGCGGCGGAGAGGAACCACGCCTCGAAGGCGCTCGGCGGCAGGTAGACCCCCTGCTCGAGCATGCTGTGGAAGAACGCCCGGTAGGCGCCGGTGCTCTGCGCGGAGGCGTCGGCGAAGTCGCGGACGGGCCCCTCGACGCCCAGGAACACCGAGAACATGTTGCCCTGGGCCTGCACCACGTGGGGCACCCCGGCCTTCGTCAGGTGCTCGCCCGCGGCGGTGCCGAGCTCGCTCGCCGCCGCGTCGACGTGGGCGTAGACCTCGTCGGTGGCCAGCCGCAGCGTCGTCAGCCCGGCCGTCGTCGCCACGGGGTTCCCCGACAGCGTGCCGGCCTGGTAGACGGGC
Source organism: Nocardioides marmoraquaticus (assembly GCF_054777915.1). NCBI lineage: Bacteria > Bacillati > Actinomycetota > Actinomycetes > Propionibacteriales > Nocardioidaceae > Nocardioides > Nocardioides marmoraquaticus. The sequence goes on from NZ_BAAHAA010000002.1 coordinate 188,580, forward strand.
CCCTCGGGCGAGAGCCGGCCCATGACGTCGGCGCGGCCGCCGAAGGCCGCCGCCGGGAAGCCGCCGCCCATCACCTTGCCGAAGGTCACCAGGTCGGGCCGCCAGCCCTCGACCGCGCCGTCGCGGCCCCACTGGCCCGAGCGCGAGACCCGGAAGCCGGTCATCACCTCGTCGCTGACGAACAGCGCGCCATGGGCGGCGCAGGTCTCGGCGAGGAAGGCGTTGAAGCCGGGCTCGGGCGGCACCACGCCCATGTTGCCGGGCGAGGCCTCCGTGACCAGGCACGCGATCTCGGCGCCGCGCTCGGCGAAGAGGCGGCGTACGGCCTCGCGGTCGTTGAAGGGCAGCACCACGGTCGCCTCGACGGACGCGGCGGGCACCCCTGGGGTGCCGGCCACGGCGTGGGTGGCGAGGCCGCTGCCGGCCTCGGCCAGCAGGGAGTCGACGTGGCCGTGGTAGCAGCCGGCGAACTTGACCACGACGTCGCGGCCGGTGAAGCCGCGGGCCAGCCGGATCGCCGACATGGTCGCCTCGGTGCCGGACGAGACCAGCCGCACCTTCTCGACCGGGGTGCGCGCGACGATCTCCTCGGCGAGCTCGACCTCGCTGCGCGTCGGGGTGCCGTACGACGTGCCCCGCGCGACGGCCTCGGCGACGCGCGCCTGCACCTCGGGGTGGGCGTGGCCGAGGAGCAGCGGGCCCCAGGAGCAGATCAGGTCGACGTAGCGGCGCCCGTCGGCGTCGGTGAGCCAGGCACCCTCGCCCGACACCATGAAGCGGGGCGTGCCGCCCACCGCGTTGAACGCCCGCACGGGTGAGTTGACCCCTCCGGGCGTGACCACCTGGGCCCGGTCGAACCACTCGGCGGAGACGGGGGCCGGGGAGGGGCCACCCGGGGCGGGTCGGTCGTCGTGAGCTGCCACGTGTCCCATTGTCGCCGACGGCCCCTGGGGCCGCAGGCGGCGGGAGCACCCTGGGTGCGGCAGGTCACCGACGTGATCTCCACCACGTGGGGTGCACAGGCGTGCTACCCACAGGTAAGAATTTGCCACCGGTCGCCGGACACCTGTCCGGAACGGCCGTAGAGTTGGGTCCGCGTCGTCCGACGTGACGGGCTTCACACGAGGTTTGCCCCGTGACTCCACGGGCAGGGTGTCGTTGAGGTCACATCGCGTCTCTCGGGGACAACGGCGCGGAAGCACCAAAGGGGAGGAACGTCCTAGCAATGCCGTCTGTCCTGTCACCGCGCAGCAAGGCGCTCACGCTCGCGCCGCTGGCCCTGCTGTCGGGCGTGTGGACCGCCAGCCTGTTCAGCAGCAGCGCCACCGCCGACGAGACCACCCAGGCGGCGTCGCTGCCCGACGGCACCACGGTGCCGAGCGACGCCATCGAGGCCCCGGCCAGCGTGCCGCAGCCGGGCGTCGTCGCGCCTGCCGTGCCCGAGGGTGCCGCCGACTCGGTCGTCGCCGGCGCCTCGAGCAACGGCATCCCCGCCGCGGCGCTCTCGGCCTACCAGCGCGCCGCCCAGATCATCGACAGCGCGGACAAGGGCTGCGGGATCCCGTGGGAGCTCATCGCCGCGGTCGGCCGCGTCGAGTCCGACCACGGTCGCTACGGCGGCAACACCCTCTCCGACGAGGGCGTCAGCAAGCCCGGCATCTACGGCATCCCGCTCAACGGCAGCAACGGCACCGCGGCCATCAACGACACCGACGCCGGTCTGCTCGACAAGGACAAGGTCTGGGACCGCGCCGTCGGCGGCATGCAGTTCATCCCCTCGACCTGGCAGGTCGTCAAGGTCGACGCCAACGGCGACGGCGAGCGGAACCCCCAGGACATCAACGACGCCGCTCTCGCCGCCGCGGTCTACCTCTGCTCCGGCGACGAGGACCTCTCCGAGCGCGCCGGCCAGGAGACCGCGCTGATGCGCTACAACCGCAGCACCGAGTACGGCCAGCTCGTCCTGCGCATCATGGAGGCCTACTCCTCCGGTGACTTCACCGCCGTGCCCTCCGGCACCCAGGGCGGCGGCACCTTCTCGCCCAGCTACTCCTCGACCATCGAGCGCGGCTACCAGGCCAAGAAGCAGCGCGAGGTCCGCGAGCGCAAGCAGCGTCAGCAGCAGCAGGCTGGTGGCACCGGCGGCTCGACCGGCGGCTCCACCGGCGGCAGCACCGGCGGTTCGACCGGCGGTGGCCTCATCCCGGGTGGCTCGACGGGTGGAAACACGGGTGGCACCAGCGGCGGTTCGGGTGGTGTCGTGGGCGACGTCGTCGGCAAGACCGGTGACGCCGTCAAGGATGTCACCAAGGGCGTCGACGACGCGACCGGCGGGGCGACCGCCCCGGTCACAGAGCCGGTCCGGGAGACCCTCACCCGTGCCGAAGCGACGGCTCGATGCACTGTCTCAAACCCGCTGAACGTCGCGGCCTGTGTCACCAAGCTGCTCGGCGGCTGAAGCACCTGACAGCAACGACGAGGACCCCCGGCCGGTGGCCGGGGGTCCTCGTGCGTCAGGCGGGTCTCAGCCGCGCAGCAGCCGGGCGGCGTCCATCGCCCAGTAGGTGAGCACGACGTCGGAGCCGGCCCGCACGCAGGCGGTCAGCTGCTCCAGCATCACGGCGTCGCGGTCGATCCAGCCGCGCTCGGCGGCGGCCTCGACCATGGCGTACTCCCCCGACACGTGGTACGTCGCGACCGGCACGCTCACGGCCTGCCGCACCGCGGCGACGACGTCGAGGTAGGACATCGCCGGCTTCACCATGACGAGGTCGGCACCCTCGGCGACGTCGAGCAGCGCCTCGCGCACGCCCTCGCGGCCGTTGGCGGGGTCCTGCTGGTAGGTGCGCCGGTCGCCCTGCAGCGAGGAGTTGACGGCCTCGCGGAAGGGCCCGAAGGCGGGCGAGGCGTACTTGGCGGAGTAGGCGAGCACGCCGACCCCGGAGTGGTCGTGGTGGTCGAGCGCCTCGCGCACGGCCGCGACCTGCCCGTCCATCATCCCGCTGGGGCCGACCAGGTCGACGCCGGCCTCGGCCTGCACGACCGCCATCTGCTGGTACGCCGCCAGCGTGCGGTCGTTGTCGACCCAGCCGTCGGGGTCGAGCACGCCGCAGTGGCCGTGGTCGGTGAACTCGTCGAGGCACAGGTCGGCCATGACGACGAGGTCGTCACCGACCTCGCCCACGACGTCGGAGATCGCGACGTTGAGGATGCCGCCGGGCTCGAGGGCCTGCGAGCCGGTGGCGTCCTTCGTGTGCTCCTCGGGCAGACCGAACAGCATGATGCCGCCGAGCCCCGCCTCGACGGCCTCGGCGGCCGCCGCGCGCAGGCTGTCGCGGCTGTGCTGCAGCACGCCCGGCATCGAGCCGATCGGGCGTGGCTCCGTCAGGCCCTCGGCGACGAAGACCGGCAGCACCAGCTGCGAGGGGCGCACCGCGGTCTCGGAGACCAGGCGCCGCAGCGCCGGGGTGCGGCGCAGCCGACGCGGGCGGACGACGGGGAACTCGCGCACCCGGGCGCCTACTTCGAGCCGGTACGACGCCGCGTCGGCGTGCGGCGCTGCGACGGCTTGGTCACCGGCTGGCCCGACTCGAGCAGCGACGCGCGGCGCGCGGCACCGAAGTCGGCCAGCGCGTCGACGAGCTCCTCCACCGACGGGTTCGGCGCCATGACGTCGACGCGCAGGCCGTGCTCCTCGGCGGTCTTGGCGGTGGCCGGACCGATGACCGCGATGATCGTCGCGGTGTGCGGCTTGCCGGCGATGCCGACGAGGTTGCGCACGGTCGAGGACGAGGTGAAGACGACGGCGTCGAACTTGCCGGTCTTGATGGCCTCGCGGGTCGGCGCCGGCGGCGGCGCCGCCCGCACGGTGCGGTAGGCCGTGACGTCGTCGACCTCCCAGCCCAGCTCGACCAGGCCCGCCACCAGGGTCTCGGTGGCGATGTCGGCGCGCGGCAGGAAGACCCGGTTGATCGGGTCGAGCACGTCGTCGAAGGGCGGCCAGTCGTCGAGCAGGCCGCGCGCCGACTGCTCGCCCGAGGGCACCAGGTCGGCGTTGAGGCCCCACTCGGCGAGGTAGCCGGCGGTCTTCTCGCCGACCGCGGCGATCTTCAGGCCCGAGAACGCGCGGGCGTCGAGGCCGTACTCCTCGAACTTCTCGCGCACGGCACGCACGGCGTTGACCGAGGTGAAGGCGATCCACTCGTAGCGGCCCTCGACGAGGCCGCGGACGGCCTTGTCCATCTGCTGGGGGTTGCGGGGCGGCTCGACCGAGATGGTCGGGACCTCCTCAGGCACGGCGCCGTAGCCACGCAGCGAGGCCGACAGCGAGCCCGCCTGCTCCTTGGTGCGGGGCACCAGCACGCGCCAGCCGAAGAGCGGCTTGGTCTCGAACCACGACAGCGTCTCGCGCAGGTCGACCACGGGGCCGACCACGGTGACGGCGGGCGGCGTCATGCCGGCCGCGGCGGCGTCGTCGGCGATGTCGGCGAGGGTGGAGACGACGGTCTCCTGGGTGGTGAGCGTGCCGGTGCGCGTCATCGCGACCGGGGTGCTCTCGTCCCGGCCGGCCGCCATCAGCTGCTGGGCGACCTCGCCGATCGAGCCGACGGCCGAGAGCAGCACCAGCGTGGGGTGCGAGGAGTAGGCGTACCAGTCGATCTTGGCGTCGCCGCAGGTGACGACGGCGACCTCGCGGTGGTGCTTGGTCGTGAGCGGGATGCCGGCGTACGCCGGGACGGCCGAGACCGACGAGACGCCGGGCACGAGCTCGAAGCCGACACCGGCCTTGACGCAGGCCTGCGCCTCCTCGGGGCCGGAGGCGTAGAGGAAGGGGTCGCCCGCCATCAGCCGGACCACGCGCTTGCCGGTCTTGGCCTGCTTGACCACGACCTTGGCGCGGGCGGCGTGGGTCAGCGGCTGGCCGTCCTCGCCGAAGCCACCGTCGACGAAGACCGGGCCGGCCGTGTCGTCGGCCGTGTCGTCGCCCGGCGTCGCGAGCAGGGCACGCACCAGCGGCTCGTGGTCGGGCACCTCGGTGACGACCACCTCGGCGGCCTGGAGCAGCTCGAGGGCACGCACGGTCAGCAGGCCCGGGTCACCGGGGCCGCTGCCGACGAACGAGACCCAGGTCGCCGGGCGCCCCGACGCGGGGTCGGTGCCGGTCGAGCGGGACGTCTTCTGCTTGGTCACAATCGCCTTCTTCTGGTGGAGCTTCGGTGGGGCTGGTGGATCTCGGGCGGGGCGGGTCCGGGGGCCTCAGGCCGACCGGATGAGGTCGGCCGCGCCCTCGGCCAACATCTCCTCGGCGAGGGTCCGACCGAGCCGTTCGGGCTCGGTCAGGGGCCCGGAGGCCGAGCGGCGCACGGCGACGCCGCCGTCGGGCGCGAGCGCCACTGCACGCACCCAGAGTTCGTCATCGACCTCGCCCATCGCAACTTCGGCGAGCGCGCCGACCGGGGCGGAGCAGCCCGCCTCGAGCGTCGCGAGCAGCGTGCGCTCGGCGGTGACGCAGGCCCGGGAGTCGGCGTCGTCGAGCGCGTCGCGCACCAGGGCGGCGAGGTCGTCGCCCGTGCGGCACTCGATCGCCAGGGCGCCCTGGCCGGGGGCCGGCAGCACCTGGATCGGGTCGAGCACCTCGGTGACGTCGTCGAGCCGGTCGAGCCGCGACAGGCCGGCGCGGGCGAGCACGACGGCGTCGACCGCGCCCGAGCGGACCTTGCCGATGCGGCTGTCGACGTTGCCGCGGATGCCGACGAGCGCGACGCCGAGGCCGAGCGCCTCGATCTGGGCGACGCGGCGTGGGGAGCCGGTGGCGACGCGGGCGCCGGCCGGCAGCTCGCCGAGCGTCAGGCCGTCGCGGGCGACCACGACGTCGCGGGGGTCCTCGCGCACCGGCACCGCGGCGAGCTCGATGCCCTCGGCGACGCCGGTCGGGAGGTCCTTCAGCGAGTGCACGGCGAGGTCGACGTCGCCGTGCAGGAGCGCGTCGCGCAGCGCGCTGACGAAGACGCCGGTGCCGCCGATCTGGGCCAGCGGGGCGGCGTTGACGTCGCCCTCGGTGCGCACGTGGACGAGCTCGGTGGCCAGGCCGGTGCGCTCGGTGATCAGGTCGGCCACCCAGCCGCTCTGGGTGCGCGCCAGCGCCGAGGCGCGGGTGCCGACCCGGACGGTGCGGGTGCCGGTCGTGGTGGGGCTGGTCGTGGCGGTCACGGTCGCTCCACCTCCGCCCGGGTCACGGCCTGCACGGCCTCGGGGTCGAGGGCGAAGAGCTCGGCGAGCGCAGCGGCGTACGAGATCGCGCCGGACTCGTTGGCGAGCTCCTTGACCCGCACGGTCGGCTGGTGGAGCAGCTTCTCGACCACGCGGCGCAGCGACGCCTCGACCTCGGCGCGCGAGGTCGCGTCGAGCCCGGGCAGCCGGCTCTCGAGCCGGGCGAGCTCCTGCTGCATCACGCCGGTGGCCATGGTGCGCAGCGCGACCACGGTCGGCGTGACGCTGCGGCTGCGACGCGCGGTGAGGAAGGCCGCGAGCTCCTGGCCCACGATCTCCCTCACCCCGTCGACGTCGGTCGCGCCGGGCGCCTCGCCCAGCTCGGCCGCGAGCGTCTCGAGGCTGACCAGCAGGACGCCCGGGAGCGCCGCCACGGCCGGGTCGACGTCGCGCGGCAGCGCCAGGTCGAGCACGGCGGTCGGCGTGGAGGCGGGGGTACGCCGCTCGGCCAGAGCCGCCGCGCTGATCACCTGGCCGGCCGCGCCGGTGCACGAGACGAGCACGTCGACCGGACCGTCGTAGGAGCCGAGCTCGGCGAGCGAGATCGCGCGGGCGGCGTACTGCCGGGCGAGCCGCTCGGCGCGCTCGGGGGTGCGGTTGGCGACGGTCACCGAGGCGGCGCCGGCGCGGCTGACCGTGGCGACCGTGAGCCCGGCCATGGAGCCGGCCCCGACGACCAGCACGTGCTTGCCGGCGACGGTCCCGACGTGCCGCTCCGCACGCTCCAGCGCGGCGGCGACCACGCTGGGGGCGACCCGGTCGATGTCGGTCTCGGCGTGCGAGCGCTTGCCGACGCGCAGCGCCTGCTGGAAGAGCACGTTGAGGGCGGGGCCGATGGTGCCGGCCTCCTGGCCCGCACGCAGCGCCTCGCGGGCCTGGCCGAGGATCTGGCTCTCGCCCACCACCATGCTGTCGAGGCCCGCGGCGACGTTGAACAGGTGGGAGACCGCGCCGTCCTCGTAGAGCACGTAGAGGTGGCTGACGAGGTCGACGTCGAGGCCCGTGCGCTCGCCGAGGAGCCGGCTGATCTCCTCCACGCTGCCGTGGAAGCGGTCGACGTCGGCGTAGACCTCGGTGCGGTTGCAGGTCGAGAGCACGGTGGCCTCGGTGACGTGCTCGAGGTCGCTGACCTCGCGGATCAGCTTGGCGGCGCCGTCGCCGTCGAGGGCGACCCGCTCGAGCAGCGGCAGCGGCGCGGTCTTGTGGGACATGCCGACCACGAGGACGCTCATGCGCCACCCCCGACACCGGCGGAGACGGGCCCCGGAACCGGCCCGGCCAGCGACTCCGCCGCAGGCACCGGCACCGGCGTCTGCCCGGCCTTGCGCTGCTCGTGGTAGGCGAGGATCTGCAGCTCGCTCGACAGGTCGACGCGGCGCACGTCGACGCCCTCGGGCACCGTGAGGATGGTCGGGGCGAAGTTGAGGATGCTGCGCACGCCGAGACCGACCATCCGGTCGGCCACCTCCTGCGCCCCGGCGGCCGGCGTGGCGATGACGCCGATGACGACGCCGTGCTCGGCGACGACGTCGTCGAGCTCGTCGAAGCCCCGGATGGCCAGGCCCGCGACCTGCTCGCCCCGCCGGGCGGGGTCGGCGTCGAGCAGTGCGACGGTGCGGAACCCGCGCGAGCTGAAGCCGGAGTAGTTGGCCAGCGCGTGGCCGAGGTTGCCGATGCCGACGACGACCACGGGCCAGTCCTGCGTCAGGCCGATCTCGCGCGCGATCTGGTAGCGCAGGTAGCCGACGTCGTAGCCCACGCCGCGGGTGCCGTAGGAGCCGAGGTGCGAGAGGTCCTTGCGCAGCTTGGCGCTGTTGACGCCGGCTGCTCGAGCGAGCTCGAGGCTCGAGCAGGTGGCGGTGCCGGCGTCGTGCATCGCGTTGAGCGCCCGCAGGTAGACCGGGAGCCGGGCGACCGTCGCCTCGGGGATCCTCGAACCGCTCACCAGGCCGACTGTAGGAGTTTGTGAACGTGCGAACAAACCAGCGGCCGAGGTGCGCTAGCACATGTGAGAAGTCACACGCGACGCGGCCCCGACCCTTCAGGCGAGGGCGGCTCGGAGGCGTCGCTCGTCGACGCGCCAGAAGTCGTGGCGCCGTCCGTCGACCAGCGTGACCGGCACCTGCTCGCCGTGCTCCTGCTGCAGGGCAGGGTCGGTGTCGACGTCGACCACCTCGTACGTCGCCCCGACGTCGGCGCAGACCCGCGCCACCGTCTCCAGGGCCACCTCGCACAGGTGGCAGCCCTGCCGCGAGTAGACCAGCACCCGCGCGCTCACGGCAGCGGCTCCGCGTCGCGGCCCCGGGCCCAGGCGCGCAGCCGGCCCTTCTGGACCTTGCCGGTCGCGGTGCGGGGGAGGTCGTCGACGACGTGGACGGCGACGGGCACCTTGAACCCGGCCAGCCGCTGCTCGCAGTGGCGCACCACCTGCTGCGCGAGGTCGGCGCCGTCGAGCAGCTCGGTGCCGTCGGCGCGGCAGACGAAGGCGACCACCACCTCGCCCGGGCCGTCGGGGTCCTCCGCGCCGACCACGGCGACGGCGCCGACCTCCGCCAGCTCGCCGACCACCTCCTCGACCTCGACCGGGAAGACGGTGAAGCCGGCCACCAGCACGGTGTCGCGCTCGCGGTCGACCAGGTGGAGCTCGCCGGACTCGTCGAGCAGCCCGACGTCGCCGGTCGGCCACCACCCGTCGTCACGCGGCCCGCCGCGCCCGTCGGGCCAGTAGCCCGAGAACAGCTGCGGGCCTCGCACGAGCAGCCCGCCCGGGTCACCGGGTGCCGCGTCGTGGCCCCGCTCGTCGACCAGCCGGAGCTCGACGCCGGGCAGCGCGCGTCCGACCGACCTCGAGACACTGTCGGGACTGCCGTCGGGCCGGTCGCCGGGCGGGGGCACCAGGGTGGAGGTCACCACCGGTCCGCACTCGGTCAGGCCGTAGCCCTGGTGGACCGGGAGGCCGGTGCGGGCGGTGAAGGCGGCGGCCGCCTCGGGGGCGAGCGCCGCCGCGCTGCTGACGACGTGGCGCAGCGGACCCACCCGGTCGTCGAGCCCCGGCACGCCCAGCCACGCCTCGACGGCCCACGGCGTCAGCGGCGCCACGGTGACGGCCTCGTCCTCGACGATGTCGAGCGAGCCCTCCGCGTGGAACTCCGGCACGAGCACCAGTCGCGCGTGCTGGCGCAGCACCTGGCCCAGCACGGCGCACAGGCCGTAGGTGTGGTGCAGCGGCACCACGCCGAGCACCACGTCGTTGCCGTGCAGGAAGGGCCCGCCCCGAGCGACCTGGTCGACGTTGGTCACCAGCGCGCGGTGGGTCAGCATCGCCGCGCGCGGCCGGCCGGAGGCCCCACTGGTGTAGAGCAGCGCGGCGAGCGCCTCGGGGTCGGCGCGCAACGGCACGGCCTGGTCGGCGCCGGAGCCGACGAGGTCGTCCCAGGAGCGCTCGCCGGCGTCGTGCTCGACCCCGACCGTGACGACCCGCGGCCGGCTCGTCGCGTCGCGGCCCGCGGCCGTGAGCGCCTCGCCCAGCCCCTGCACCGCCGCCCGCACGGTGTCGGCGCCGACGCCGTCGCAGACCACGAGGCGCGCGCCCGAGTCGACCAGCACCCGCACCAGCTCGCCGGTCGGCGCCGCGGGGTCGACCGGCACGGCCACCATCCCGGCGCGCAGCGTGCCGAGGTACGCCGCCACGGACTCGACGCACGGGGTGACCAGGAGCGCGACCCGGACCCCGGCGACCAACCCGGCGGCGTACAGCCCGCGAGCGACGCCCCAGGCGAGCTCGTCGAGCTCGAGCCAGGTGGCGCTGCGGCCGGTCGCAGCCTCCGAGAGGGCGGTCTTGTGCGGCTCCTCGCCCCGCGCCCTGGTCAGCAGCTCGGCCAGGTTCGGCTCCATCCGCCGGAGTCTGTCACAGTGGCCCGCGTGACACCCCCGCGCGATCGAGCAGGCGGTCGCCGGTCCCGCTCCCCGAAGCGACCGGCCCGACCGCCCGACCTGCAGCGCCGCTCGCAGCTCGCGGGCGAGGCCGCCGCGGCCGTCGCCGAGGTCGAGAGCGCGCTCACCGTCGCCCCCGACCCGGACGCCGCCGCCTTCTTCGACGTCGACAACACCGTCATGCAGGGTGCATCGATCTTCCACCTCGCCCGTGGCCTGCACCGCCGCGAGTTCTTCACCACCCGCGACATCCTGGGCGCCGCCTGGAAGCAGGCCTACTTCCGCGTCGTCGGCGTCGAGGACCCCGAGCACGTCGCCGACGCCCGGGCCTCGGCGCTGGCCTTCATCGCCGGCCACACCGTCTCCGAGCTCGAGGCGCTCGGTGAGGAGATCTTCGACGAGCGGATGGCGCACCGGATCTGGCCGGGCACCCGGGCGCTCGCCCAGCTGCACCTCGACCAGGGACAGCGGGTCTGGCTCGTGACCGCGGCGCCGATCGAGATCGCCACCATCATCGCCAAGCGGCTCGGCCTGACCGGCGCGCTCGGCACCGTCGCCGAGCACGAGGACGGCGTCTACACCGGCCGCCTCGTCGGCGAGATGCTGCACGGCTCGGCCAAGGCGGTCGCGGTGCAGGAGCTCGCCGACCGCTTCGACCTCGACCTCGAGCGCTGCTCGGCGTACTCCGACTCCTACAACGACCTCCCGATGCTCACGATCGTCGGCGACCCCTGCGCCATCAACCCCGACGCCCGGCTGCGCGAGCACGCCCGCAAGGAGGGCTGGCGCGTCCGCGACTACCGCACCGGCCGCAAGGCGGCCCGCGCGGGCATGGTCGCCGCCGGCCTGGCCGGGGCCCTCGCGGGCACCGCTGCGGCCGGAGCCGCCGTACGACGCAAGGTGCAGTAGCGCCCTGACCTGCGTGAGGGTCCGATGTGTCCAGGTTCACGTTCGGGTCCACGGGCGTGCACCGACGACGTATCCTCGCGGAGGAGACGAGGGAGCCGGCACCCCGCCGGCGGGGAGACCACATGGCTGTCGAGCAGGGGCTGCGCAGCAGCGGCCTGGACGCGCTGCGCGTCGCCGTGCTCGACGCGGCGTGGCTGCTCAGCCAGGCCTCCGGCGGCACCACCGCCCGCGTCACCCCCGGTAGCGGCCCCGGCAGCGGCGGTGGGACCCGGCCCGACGACCACGACCAGGCGGCGTCGTCGGCCGACGACGAGGCGGAGGGCCGGCGGCTCATCGCCCTGGTCGAGCTGGCCCGCGGCGGTGACTCCGCGGCGTTCGGCGCGCTCTACGACCACTACCACGGCAGCGTCTACCGCTTCCTCTACTACCGCGTCGGGTCGGTGACGCTGGCGGAGGACCTCACCTCGGAGACGTTCTTCCGCGCGCTGCGCTCGATGTCGTCGTTCCGGTGGCAGGGCAAGGACTTCGGCGCCTGGCTGACCACCATCGCCCGCAACCTCGCCACCGACCACTTCAAGGCGAGCCGCACCCGGCTCGAGCACACCACCGAGGACACCCGCACGCTCGACAGCAGCACCGAGGGGCCCGAGACCGAGGTGCTGGCCTCGCTCACCAACGAGGTGCTGCTCGAGGCGCTCGAGGGACTGCCGACCGAGCAGCGCGAGTGCCTGGTGATGCGGTTCCTGCAGGGGTTGTCGATCGCCGAGACCGCGGAGGTGCTCGGTCGCTCCGCGGGGGCCGTCAAGCAGCTGCAGCTGCGCGGCGTGCGCAACCTCGCCAAGGCCATCCCGGAGGAGCTGCGATGACCGGGATGTCGGAATGTGAGACGGGCATGACCCGTCGGTGCTCGGAGTCGTTGGTGCAGCTGACGGGGTGGTTCTCCAGCAGCGGGTCTTCCCTCGTCTCGACCCTCTCGACCTCAGGACCAGGCGCATGACCTCCCTCTTCCGCTCGCGGCAGCACGCCGACGAGCTGCACGACGCCCTCACCGGCCGGGCCGCGCCCGACGTGGCCGAGCGCCACGCCGAGCTGGTGCGCACGGTGTCCCTGCTGACCTCCCATCCCGCTGTCTCGCCCCGTCCCGACTTCTCCGCCGACCTGCGCGAGCGCCTCATGGCCGCGGCCGAGACCGAGCTGGTCGCCGCCCCGGCACCGCAGCGGCTCACGTCGCCCGCCACCGCTCCGTCGTCGTCGCCCGTGCGGCGTCGCCTGGCCACCGTGGCCGCGTCGCTCGTCGTCGTCGGCGGCACCGCCGGCATGGCCGCCGCGGCCCAGGGCGCGCTGCCCGGCGACCCGCTCTACCCGATCAAGCGCGGCGGCGAGGCCGTCGTCGCGGCGGTGCAGCCCGGGTCCGACGGCTCCTCCGACCTGCGCCGGGCCACCACCCGGCTCGACGAGGCGCTGGCGCTGCAGGAGCGCGGCGCCGACACCGCGCTGGTGGCGCGCACGATCGAGGAGTTCCGCAGCTTCTCCGAGCAGGGCTCGACCGAGCTGCTGGCCGACTACGCCGCGTCGGGCGACCCGGCGGCCGTCAGCGACGTCCGCGACTTCACCGCCACCTCGATGCCCCGCCTCGACGACCTCGCCCGGGGCGACGCCGACCTCGAGGGCACGCTGGTGCAGGTGGCCGACAGCCTCGGGGCCATCGACGCCGAGGCCCTTCGCGTCTGCCCGGCCTGCGGCCCCGGCTCCGCGGTCTCGCTGCCGGCCTCCCTCGGCGACGGCGCCGCGGCCGCCAGCCTGGCCAGCCTCCTCGTCGCGCCCGCGCAGCAGGCCCGCATCGACGCCGACGCCCTGTCGGGGCTCGACCCCGCCCAGGTGCGCGCCCTCGGGCGCGCCGCGGAGTCGCAGGCCGACACCACGCCCGTGCTGCCGAGCGGCGAGGCGTGGCCGGTCCTCACCGAGTCACCGCGCGGCCCCGTCGCCAGCACCCTGCTGACCACGACCGACGCGGTCGGAGGTGCCGTCGGAGGTGCGGTCGGCGGCACCGTCAAGGGCGCCACCGACGCCGTCGACGGTCTCGTCGGCGGCCTCACCGGCACCGTGCGCTCCGTGGTGCCGCGCGACACCGCCCTCGGCGGCACCGTCGGCGGCCTCACCGACACCGTCGACGAGGCGATCGACGGCGTCAGCGGCCTCACGCGCTGACCCTCCCCGCCCGGTTCGGCACGGCCTGGTCGTCGGCTGTTTCCGCGAGATCAGACCCCCGGCGACTCGACGTCCCGGTCTCACGCGAGAGCCAGCCCGGAGGCTCGTCGCACGAGGAACCGCGGCTGGCACTTCCGCTCGTGCGCGACGAGAAGACGCGTCCCCAGGCGGTTCGGCTCAGGAGAAGACGGAGCGGCGCTTCATCAGCAGGGTGTAGAGAGTCTGCTGGATCGACTCGCGGACCTGGTCGGTGACGTTGAAGACCAGCATGGGGTCGTCGGCGGCACCCGGCTCGTAGTCGTCGGTGCGGATGGGCTCGCCGAACTCGATCAGCCACTTCGAGGGCAGGGGTACGGCGCCCAGCGGGCCGAGCAGCGGGAACAGCGGCGTGATCGGCAGGTACGGCAGGCCGAGCAGGCGGGCCAGTGACGGCACGTTGCCGATCAGTGGGTAGATCTCCTCGGCGCCGACGACGGAGACGGGGACGATCGGGACGCCGGTGCGGATCGCGGCCGAGACGAAGCCGCCGCGACCGAAGCGCTGCAGCTTGTATCGCTCGCTGAAGGGCTTGCCGATCCCCTTGAAGCCCTCGGGCCAGACCCCGACCAGCTCGCCGCTGCGCAGCATCCGCTCGGCGTCCTCGTGGCAGGCCAGGGTGGCGCCGCCGCGTCGGAAGACGTCGCTGACGACGGGCAGCCGGAAGACCAGGTCGGCGCCCAGGGCGCGCAGGTGGCGGCCGGTGTGCTCGCGGACGCTGAAGGCGGTGATGACGCCGTCGATCGGGACGGTGCCGGAGTGGTTGGAGACCACGAGCGCGCCGCCGTGGGTGGGCACGTTGTCGAGCCCGAGCACCTCGACGCGGAACCACTTCTCGGCGAGCGGTCGCACGATCGCCAGCAGCAGACTGTCGGTCAGCTCGGGGTCGAAGCCGAAGTCGTCGACCTCGTAGTCACCCGTGATGCGCCGCCGCAGGAACGCCAGCAGCTCGGCCAGGCGCGGCTCCCACTGCTCGCCGAAGACCTCGCGGGCACCCTGCGTGATCGCGGAGAGCCACTCGGCCGGCGAGATCGACGGGCCGGGCTGGCGGTGCTCGGTGCGGGCGGGGGCCCGGGTGGGCTCGGCCGGCTCCGGTGCCGGCGGTGCGAAGGCCGCGGCCTCGAGGGCGGGTGCACCCTCGGCGGGCTCGGCGACGGCCTGCTCCGCGGGCTCACGGCGCGCGGCCCGGCCCGGGGCGAGCCCTCGTGAGCCGCTCGACGGCCGGCTCGACCCGGACCCACGTCCGGGACGCCCGCGCGTGCCCAGCGGGATGATCTCGGCGTCGCCGCTCATCGCAGCTCCTCCACGTCACGGGGCACGTCGGCCCGCCCGGCCGGTTCGTCGGCCGGTTCGTGGGCCGGTCGCTCGTCGGCCTCGTCGTCGCGCCAGGCCGGCAGGGCCTCGGGGCCGGGCTGGGGGCCGAGACCACGCATCGCCCCCACGAGCCCCTGCTCGACCGCGCGCACCCGCGGGGGCGCCAGGGGGCCCGGGCGCAGCGAGGCCACGAAGCTCTCGAACGCCTCCGCGCTGGTGTGGGCCGGCTCGAAGCCCAGCATGCTCCGCATGCGGGTGGTGTCGAGGCCGCGGCCGTAGGTCAGGAAGGCCACCGCGTCCGGCGAGAAGTCGGCGACCTTGGTCTGGCGGAGGGTCTGCCCGAAGGTCGGCACCAGCGCACCGGGCAGGGGCAGCGTCGGGCGGCCGAGGCGGCGTACGGCCTGGGACAGGGTGAGCATGCCGTCGCCGGCGACGTTGTAGGTGCCGGTCACGTCGCGGGTGGTGGCGTGCTGGAGCACGTCGAGGGCGTCCTGCTCGTGCAGGAACTGCATGCGGGGGTTGAACCCCAGCACGGTCGGCACGACGGCCAGGCCGAAGTAGCCGCTCATGCCCGAGGTGATGGTCGGGCCGATGACGTTGGCCAGGCGCAGCGTGGTGACACCGACGTCGGGTCGCCGACGCGCGAAGCCGCGGGTGTAGGACTCGACCTCGGTGACGTCCTTGGCGTAGCCGCCGCCGGGCAGCCGCTTGGCGGTCATCTGCTCGGTGAACATCGCCGGGTCGCGGTGCGAGGCGCCGTAGAAGGACGCGCTCGACTTCAGCACCAGCTTGCGCACCTCGGGCGACTGCTGGCAGGCAGCGAGCAGCTGCATCGTGCCGATGACGTTGAGCTCCTTGGTGGAGGCCCGACCACCGGCGGCGGCCGCCGTCGCGTTGACGCTCGTGTGCACGACCGTGTCGACCCGCTCGCGCACCATGACCTTGGCGATCACCGGGTTGCGGATGTCGGCACGCACGAAGTCGGCCGCGCCGAGGTCGCCGCGTGGGGGCAGCACGTCGACACCGACGACCCGGTCGACACCGGGGGCGGTGGACAGCTGCGCCGCGACGCGACGCCCGAGATCACCGGCGACACCGGTGACCAGCACGACCTGCCCCATCGGGGAGGGTCCTTACTTGCCCAGACGACGACGCTGCACGCGCGTCTTCTTGAGCAGCTTGCGGTGCTTCTTCTTCGCCATCCGCTTGCGGCGCTTCTTGATGACAGAACCCACGTCGGCCTGCTTCCTGCTGGGAGACTGGTGAGGACCGGGGAGTCCCGGTCCGAAGGATCAGCCTAACCGGCAGGTAGGCACCCGACCGAATCGTGGTCGGGGCCCGGACCGACGGGCGCTCGCAGGCGTCAGCCGGCGTCGAAGAAGCTCTTGCGCAGGTAGGCGTGCACGTCGTCCTCCTTGACCCGGAAGGAGCGACCGACCCGCACGGCGTCGAGGTCGCCGTTGTGGACCAGGCGGTAGACGGTCATCTTCGAGACGCGCATGATCGCGGCGACCTCGGCGACGGTGAGGAACTTGACCTCGGAGATGTCTCCGGGAATGTCGGTCGGCATGTCACACCAAGCTTTCTCGTGGCACGCCCCCCAGGCGGGTCCCCTGACCCTCCGCGCGCGCTGGCAGAAATATAGGGCTCACTGTGACCAGTGGGCCATGTTTCCCCCAAAGTGACGCATGTGAATCGGCGTGTCCGCTTGATCCGAGCCACTCGGACGCACTCGACCCCTGCCCGTGTGCCCTATCCGAACGGGTCCAGACCGTGCTCGGGGAAGACCGCCTCGCGGGTCGCCTGGACCGCTCGGTCGAGCCACGTGCCGGGGTCGTAGCCCTCCTCCCACGACCGGAAGACCGGGGGCCGGCCGTCGGTCATGCGCGACGGCGCCCGCACGTCGTAGCGGGAGAGCACGTCGTCACGCCAGGCCGCCGGGGCCTCGACGTCGGCCTCGAGGGGCTGCCCGGAGACGGCGGCCAGCAGGTGGGTCCACGAGCGGGGCACGACGTCGACCACGGCGTAGCCGCCACCGCCCAGCGCCACCCAGCGGCCGCCGGCCGCCTCGTGGGCCAGGTCGTGCAGCGCGAGGTGGGCGGCGCGCTGCCCGTCGACGCTGAGCGAGAGGTGCGCGAGCGGGTCGTCGCGGTGGCTGTCGCAGCCGCCCTGGGTGATCAGCACGTCGGGTGCGAACGCCCGCACGAGGTCGGGCACGACCGCGTGGAAGGCCCGCAGCCACCCGGCGTCGCCCGTGCCCGGCGGCAGCGCGACGTTGACCGCCGTACCGAGGGCGTCGGGCCCGCCGTTGTCGGCCGGGAAGCCGGTGCCGGGGAAGAGCATCTGCCCGGTCTCGTGCAGCGACACCGTCAGCACCCGGGGGTCGTCGTAGAAGACCCGCTCGACCCCGTCGCCGTGGTGCACGTCGACGTCGACGTACGCCACGCGGCGCGCCCCGTTGGCCAGCAGCCAGCGGATCGCGACGGCCACGTCGTTGTAGACGCAGAAGCCGCTGACCCGGTCGGGCATCGCGTGGTGCAGGCCGCCGGCGACGTTGGCGGCGTGGTCGACCTCGCCGCGCCAGACCCGTCGCGCGGCCTCGAGGCTGGCGCCCACGACGTGGCGCCCGGCCTCGTGCATGTGGGCGAAGACCGGGTTGTCGTCGCCGCCGAGGCCGTACGCCGCGTCGACGCGCCCGCCGGGCGTGCCCGCCTGGCGCACGGCCTCGACGAGCCGCTCCTCGTGGACGGTCAGCAGGTCGTCCTCGGTGGCGTCGGGCGCGGGCACGACCAGCATCCGGTCGAGGGTGCCGGTGGCGCGCGCGAGGGCGACGGTGAGGTCGACGCGGATCGGGCTCATCGGGTGCGTCGGTCCGAAGTCGTAGGCCGTCAGCGAGTCGTCGAAGACCAGCGCGGAGCGGCAGCCGGCAGGCTCGGTCACCGCCGGCTCACTGGTCCTCGGAGGCGAGCGCGCGGGAGCGGTCGCGCGCGGCCTCCATGGCGGTGATGAAGGCGGCGCGCACCTTGTGGTCCTCGAGCTGGCGGATCGCCGCGGCCGTGGTGCCGCCCGGGGAGGTGACCCGCTCGCGGAGCACCGTCGGGTGGTCGCCGGTCTCGCGCAGCAGCTTGGCCGAGCCGACCACCGTCTGCACGACCAGCTCGGTGGCGGTGCTGCGCGGCAGGCCGAGGTGCACGCCGGCCTCGATCATCGACTCCACCACGAAGAACAGGTAGGCCGGACCCGACCCGGAGATCGCCGTGACGGCGTCCTGCTGCTTCTCGGGCACCTGCACCACGCGGCCGGTCGCGGCCAGCATCGACTCGGCGCGGGCGAGGTGGTCGGCGTCGCAGTGGCTGCCGGGCGAGATCGCGGCCATGCCCTCGTCGACGAGGGCCGGGGTGTTCGGCATCACCCGCACGACGGCGACGCCCTCGGGCAGCAGCGACTCGATGAAGCCGGTGGTGATGCCGGCGGCCAGGCTCACCACGAGGCGGCCCGGGCGCAGGTGGGGCGCGACCTCGGCCAGCACGTCGGCCATGTCCTGCGGCTTGACCACGAGCGCGACGGTGTCGGCGTCGGCCACGAGGGCGACGTCGTGCACCACGGCGACGCCGTAGCGCTCGGTCAGCTCGAGCGCGCGGTCGGGCCGCTTCTCGACCACGAGCAGCTCCGCGGGGTCGTGGCCGCCCCGGACCAGGCCGGAGAGGAGGGTCTCCCCCATCACCCCGGCCCCGATGATCGCCACCGTCATGCTCGGTCTCCTGTCTCGGGGCCTAGGACCGCGACACCAGGGCGCGGGCGAAGAAGGCGAGGTTCTGCGGGCGCTCGGCCAGCCGGCGCATGAGGTAGCCGTACCACTGCTCGCCGTACGGGAGGTAGACGCGGACCTGCTCGCCGGCCTCGGCCAGCCGGCGCTGCTCGTCGGGCCGCACGCCGTAGAGCATCTGGAACTCGTAGGTGCCCGCGACCCGGCCGGCGCGCACGGCCAGCGCCGAGGCGATCTTGATCATGCGCGGGTCGTGGCTGGCCACCATCGGGTAGCCGGAGCCCGCCATCAGCACCTTGAGGCAGCGCACGTAGGACTTGTCGACCTCCTCGCGCGACTGGAAGGCGACCGACTCGGGCTCGTCGTAGGCGCCCTTGCACAGCCGCACCCGGCTGCCCTCGTGCGCGAGCTCCCGGCAGTCGGCCTCGGTGCGGTGCAGGTAGGCCTGCACCACCGCGCCCGTCTCGGGGAAGTCGCGGCGCAGCTCGCGCAGCGTCGCCAGGGTCAGGTCGACGGTGGTGTGGTCCTCCATGTCGAGGGTGACCGTGGTGCCGACGGTGCGGGCGGCCTCGCAGATGCGGCGGGCGTTGGCGGTCGCGAGGGCGGGACCGTCGTCGTCGAGGGCCTGGCCGATCGCCGAGAGCTTGACGCTCACCTCCGCCGAGCGGGCCAGCCCGGCGGCTCCGAGCGCCTCGAGCAGGTCGAGGTACGCCGCCACCGTCGCGTCGGCCTGCGCCCGGTCGAGGGTGTCCTCGCCGAGGTGGTCGAGGGTGACCAGCAGCCCGTCGCCCACCAGCTCCCGCGTCGCGCGCACCGCCTCGTCGGTCTGCGTGCCGGGGACGAAGCGGCGTACGACGGCCCGGCTCAGCGGCAGGTTGCTGACCAGCCGCTCGGCGTGCGGGCTGCGGGCGAGCAGCAGGATGGGTTGGCGGAGCACGAACGACCTCTCTCGACCGGGTGGGTGCCGGGGTGTGTCGTCCGCCACGGTATCCCCGGGTGGCGGACCGCCGGGCGGGGCACTCCCCGGGCATGCGGATCGGACTGGGCACGGCGGCGCTGGGTCGCCCGGAGTACCTCAACCTCCACCGCGACCTCGCCCCCGAGCTGGGCGACGCGCGCTACGACCGCGACCGGCTGCGCGAGCACGCGCACGCCGTGCTCGACGCGGCGTACGCCGCGGGCGTGCGGCACCTCGACGCGGCCCGCTCCTACGGCGCCGGCGAGGAGTTCGTCGGCCGGTGGCTCGCCGCGACCCCCGGGCGGCGCGAGGAGGTGCGGGTCGGCTCCAAGTGGGGCTACACCTACGTCGCCGACTTCCGCCCGGGCGCCGAGGAGCACGAGGTCAAGGACCACGGCGTCGCCACCCTCGACCGGCAGTGGCAGGAGACGATGGCGGCGCTCGGCGGGCCGCCCGACCTCTACCTGGTGCACAGCCTCACCGACGACTCGCCGGCCCTCGACGACCCGGTGCTGCTCGACCGGCTGCGCGGACTGGCCGCCGACGGGGTGCGGGTCGGGCTGTCGACGAGCGGGCCGACCCAGGGCGAGGTGCTGCGCCGCGCGCTGCACCTCGACGGCTCGCCCTTCTCGACCGTGCAGTCGACGTGGAACCTGCTCGAGCCCTCCGCCGGCCCCGCGCTGGCCGAGGCGCACGACGCGGGCTGGTCGGTCGTGGTGAAGGAGGCCGTCGCCAACGGTCGGCTCGCCGGCCCGGGCTCGCCGCTGGCGGCCGACGCCGAGCGTCTGGGCACCACGCCCGACGCGCTCGCGATCGCCGGCGTGCTGGCGCAGCCGTGGGCCGACGTCGTGCTCAGCGGCGCCAGCTCGGTCGCACAGCTGCGCTCCAACCTCGGCGCGCTCGACGTCGCCGAGGTGCCACACCTCCAGCCCGAGGCGCCGGCGGCGTACTGGAGGACCCGCAAGGGGCTCGGCTGGACCTAGCCCCCCAGCTCGCGGAGCACGGCCTCGGCCCACAGCACCACGGCGTGGGCGCCGGGGTCGGGCGTGCCCTTGGCGCGCTCGCCCAGGTAGCTCGAGCGACCCATGCGGGCCACCCGGTCGGCGGTCGCGGCGGTGCCCTCGCGGGCGGCCTCGACGCCAGCGGCGAACGCCTCGGCCGCGGGGTCGCCCGCCTCGAGGCGCTCCCGGACGGTGTCGGCCAGCGGCACCAGGGCGTCGAGCATCGTGCGGTCGCCGACCGAGGCACCACCGATCTCGGCGATGCCGTCGGTGCCGGCCCGCAGCGCCGCGGCCCACGCGGCGGCGTCCTGCGCGCCCGACTCGTCGAGCGAGGCGGCGGCCCGGAGCAGCAGCACGGCGTAGAGCGGGCCCGAGGTGCCGCCGATGGCCCGGCGGACCGTCGCGGAGGTGGCCCGCAGCGCGTCGGGCGCGTCGGCGGGGTAGCCGTCGAGCTCGTCGCGCACCGCGGTGGCACCGCGCTCGAGACCGGTGCCGAGGTCGCCGTCGCCGACCTGGGAGTCCATCCGGGTCAGCTCGGGCTCGGCCTCGACCAGGGCCGCGGTGGCGGCCTCCAGCGCGCGTCGTACGACGCTCCCCCCGGCGAGGCGCTCACCGACCGGCTCGTCGTCGTCGACGGCGGCCACCTCGGTCGGCGCGTCCTGGGGAGCGACCCGGCCGCGGTGGGCGGCGGGCCAGGCCGGTGTCTCGGTCGGCGCGTCGAGCAGCGCGAGGAGCTCGTCGTCGACGGCCAGCACCGAGACCGAGCAGCCGGGCATGTCGAGGGCGGTCAGGAAGCGGCCGACCCACCTCCGCTCGACCGTCACGCCGCGGCCGCGCAGGTGGGCCAGGGCGCCGCGGGCCACGACGTCGAGCTCGCTGGGCGGTGTGGTGCCGAGGTCGTTGACGAGCAGCACCGCACGGTCGCCCTCGCCGAGCCCGGCGTCGTCGGCGACCGCGTCGACCAGTCGTGCCGCGGAGTCGTCGGCGCTGACCAACCGGCCCCGCTCGACCCCGGCCTCGCCGTGGATGCCGAGGCCCCACTCGACCTCGTCGTCGCCGAGCTCGAAGCCGGGCTCGCCCACGGCCGGCACCGTGCAGGCGCCCAGCGCGACCCCCATCGAGCGCACACCCTCGGCGACCCGGCGCGCGACCGCGGTGACGCCGGCGAGGTCGTCGCCACGCGCCGCGGCGGCGCCGGCGGCCTTGTGCACCAGCACCGTGCCGGCGATGCCGCGGCGACCGGCGTGCTCGCCCTCCGCGGCCAGCGCGACGTCGTCGCCGACGACGACCATCTCGACGTCGGTGCCCTCGGCGCGGGCGATCTCGGCGGCGAGGCCGAAGTTGAGCCGGTCGCCGGTGTAGTTCTTGACGACGAGCAGCACGCCCGCCGCGTCGCCCTGGCTGATGGCCCGCACCGCGGCGAGCACGGCGTCGGTCGAGGGCGAGGTGAAGACGTCGCCGACCACGGCGCCGGTCAGCATGCCGGGCCCGACGTAGCCGCCGTGGGCGGGCTCGTGCCCGGCACCGCCGCCCGAGACGATCGCGACCGCACCGTCGAGCGCGGCGTGGTCGCGGCGCAGCACCACCGTCTGCCCCTCGAGCAGCACCAGTCCGGGGTCACCCGCGACCAGGCCCTCCAGCATCTCGGGGACCACGGCGCCGACGTCGTTGAGCAGCTTCTTCATGACCGGAGCCTAGTCGGGCGCGGCGAGGTGCAGCCGGGAGAAGGCCAGCGTCTCGAGGAGGTCGCGCTCGCGCTCCTCGGGGTCGGCGGCCCGGCGGGTGTTGACCTCGGCCACGACGTGGCCGGCGAACCCGGTCGCGGCGAGGTGCTCGAGGAACGGCCCGCACGGCATGACGCCGTGACCCGGCACCAGGTGCTCGTCCTTGGCCGACCCGCTGCCGTCGGTCATGTGCACGTGGCGCAGCCGGTCACCGAGGCGCCGGGCCATGTCGACGGGGTCGGACTGGGCGGTCGCGGCGTGCGACAGGTCGATGGTCGTGTTGGCGTAGGTCTCCTCGGAGGGGTCCCACCCGGGCTGGTAGACGACCATGCCGCGCCGCGACGTGGCCCGCCACGGGTACATGTTCTCCACCGCGAACGCGAGCCCGGTGCGCCGCTCCAGCTCGGCCACCCCCTCGACGAACCCGGCGGCGTACTCGCGCTGCCAGCGGAAGGGCGGGTGCACCACCACGACGTCGGCCCCGAGCGCCCCGGCCATCTCGGCGCTGCGCTCGAGCTTGACCCACGGGTCGGTGCCCCAGACGCGCTGGGTGATGAGCAGCGTCGGCGCGTGGACGGCGCACACGCGCACGCCGTGGTGGTCGCGCAGCGACAGCAGCCGCTCGGTGTCCTGGCTGACCACGTCGATGCCGACCATCACCTCGACCGCGTCGTAGCCGAGCCGCTCGGCGTAGTCGAAGGCGTGCGCGGTCGGCTCGGGGTAGACCGACGCCGTCGAGAGCCCGAACAGCGGCCCCGTCACGACGGGCGGGCCGCGCTCAACGCGTCGAGCCGGTCGAGGATGACGCCCTCGCGCAGCGCCCAGGGGCAGATCTCGAGCTCGGCGAGGTCGAAGACGTCGAGCACCGCCTCGGCCACGAGCGCCCCCGCGAGCACCTGGTGGGCGCGGCCGGAGGAGACACCGGGCAGGTCGGCGACCTCGTCGCGGTCCATCGTCACGAGCTTGGGCACCCAGCCCGACAGCTCGGCCGCCGGCAGCACCCGTCGTACGAAGGGGCCCTCGGAGGAGGGCGCCGCCCCGCAGATGCGGGCCAGCGACCGGAAGGTCTTGGAGGTCGCGACGGCGTGGTCGGGCGCCCCGCCGCGCAGCACGGCACCGGCGTCGCGGGCGATCTCGGTGCGGAGCTCGGCCTTGAGGGTGCGCAGCCGCTTGTCGGAGGGGGCCCCGTCGGCGAAGTGGCGCCGGGCCAGCCGACCGGCGCCCAGCGGCACGCTCCAGGCGACCGCGGGCGCCTCGTCGTCACCCGCCGCGACCTCGAGCGACCCGCCGCCGATGTCGAAGACGGCCAGCCGCCCCGACGACCAGCCGAACCAGCGGCGCACGGCCAGGAAGGTCAGGCGCGCCTCGTCCTCGCCCGGCAGCACCTGGATCTCGACGCCGGTCGCGTCGAGCACGTGCTGGAGCACGGCGTCGCCGTTGACGGCCTCGCGGACGGCCGAGGTCGCGAAGGAGTAGACCTCCTCGCAGCCCTTGCCCTCGGCGAGCTCGAGCGCCCGGGCGACGAAGTCGGTGAGGGCGTCGACGCCGGCCGTGGTCACGGCGCCGTCGGCGTCGAGGTGCTCGGCGAGGCGCAGCGGCTCCTTGACCGAGGAGGCCGGGAGCGGGGCGGCGCCCCGGTAGGCGTCGACCACCAGCAGGTGCCCGGTGTTCGAGCCGATGTCCAGGACGCCCAGGCGCATGGCCCGAGGCTACCGGTCGCGCCGCACCACCTACCCTGGCCGACGTGCCCGAGGTCGACCTCGTCTTCCCCCGCGCCTGGCTCGAGCTCGCCGACCCCGCCGACCCCGACCAGGTCTTCCGCTGCGACCTGACCTGGCTGACGTCGGCCTGGACGTGCATCTTCGGCTCCGGGTGCCAGGGCATCTACGACACCGCTCCCGACGCCGGCTGCTGCACCCTCGGCGCCCACTTCTCCGACCGCGACGACGAGGAGCGGGTGGCCGCCTGGGTCGAGCGGCTCGGCCCAGAGCGCTGGCACCACCGCGACGCCGCGCTCGGCAAGCGCGGTCAGGTGCGCCGCCGCGGCTGGGTCGACACCGACGCCGACGGCGAGCGCAAGACCCGCGTCGTCGACGGCGCCTGCATCTTCCACAACCCCGCCGGCTCGGCCGCCGGCTACGGCTGCGCCCTGCACTCGCTGGCGCTCGACGAGGACGTGCACTTCGTCGAGACCAAGCCCGACGTGTGCTGGCAGCTGCCGCTGCGACGCACCTACCGCGACGTCGAGCGCCCCGACGGCACCACCTACCTCGAGACCACCATCGGCGAGTACGACCGGCGCGGCTGGGGCCCGGGCGGTCACGACCTCGACTGGTACTGCTCGGGCAACACCGAGGCCCACGTCGCCCCCGAGCCCCTCTACGTCACCAACGAACGCGAGCTCGTCGAGCTCATGGGCCGAGCGGCGTACGACGCCCTGGCCGGCGCCTGCGCCGAGCACCTGCGCTCGCGCTCCGCGCTGGCCATCCATCCCGCGTCGCGCCACACCGACTGAGCCGCCGCGGAGAACGATCGGTTTCAACCACCCGGGCCCGGTCGCACCCCGGTGACGTGACGGATACCCGACACGGGTCAGAATGCCTCATGCGTCTCGACCACCTCGTCTTCGCGGCCGGACCCGACGGGCTCACGGCGACCACCGAGCGCCTCGCCGCCGTGCTGGGCGAGGAGTTCCGCGCCGGGGGCATCCACCCCCGCTTCGGCACCCGCAACGCGATCATGCCGCTGCTCGACCAGGTCTACCTCGAGGTCGTCGAGGTGCTCGACCACCCCGCCTCCGACAAGGCACCCTTCGGGCAGGCCGTCCGTGCCCGCTCCGCGCTGGGCGGCGGCTGGATGGGCTGGGTCGTGGCGGTCGACGACATCTCCCCCCACGAGCAGCGCCTGGGCCGCGAGGCCGTCAACGGCAACCGTCACCGCCCCGACGGCGTCGAGCTGCGCTGGCGCCAGCTGGGCGTCAAGGGCCTGCAGGCCGACCCGCAGCTGCCGTTCTTCGTGCAGTGGGACAGCCCGAACGGCGACCACCCGAGCGCCGGCCCGTCCGGGTCGCTCGCGCTCGAGTGCCTCGAGATCGCCGGCGACCCGGCGCGCGTCTCGGAGTGGCTCGGCCAGTCGGTCGACCAGCCGCTCGGTGGCGTCAAGGTCGACTGGGTCGCCCCCCACGGCACGCCCGGCATCGTCGCGGCGCAGCTGCTGACCGCCAACGGTCCCGTCCGGCTCTGAGCGCCTCCTGAGCGACCTGGACCTCCCCGACGGGGCGCGCCCCAGCCCCAACATCTGGCACCACCCGGGCGTCTACGAGACCGAGAACAAGGCCGTCGACCGCGCCGGCCACCTGGCGGCCGTGATGCGCTCCCTCGGCGGCTGGACCGACCGCGACGTGCTCGACGTCGGCTGCGGCACCGGCTTCCACCTGCCCTTCTTCGCCGCCGAGGCGCGCTCGGTGGTCGGCGTCGAGCCGCACCCCGACCTCGTGCGCCTGGCGAGGCGGCGTACCCGTCGGCACCAGCGCGTCGAGGTGCTCCAGGGCACCGCCCAGTCCCTGCCCCTCGACGACGCGTCGGTCGAC
Organism: Nocardioides marmoraquaticus; assembly: GCF_054777915.1. Classification (NCBI taxonomy): domain Bacteria; kingdom Bacillati; phylum Actinomycetota; class Actinomycetes; order Propionibacteriales; family Nocardioidaceae; genus Nocardioides; species Nocardioides marmoraquaticus. The sequence continues at coordinate 214,288 of NZ_BAAHAA010000002.1, forward strand.
GTGGTGCACGCCAGGTGGGCCTACTTCTTCGGGCCCGGCTGCGAGCCCGGGCTCGCCGAGCTGGAGCGGGTGGTGCGACCGGGCGGCCGGGCGTTCGTCATCGACAACGACCCGTCCCGTTCCACCTTCGGGGCGTGGTTCCGACGCGGCTACCCCGAGGTCGACCAGGCCGGCATCGAGGCGTTCTGGCGGACGCAGGGGTGGGAGGAGCACCGGGTCGTCACCGCCTGGACCTTCGACACCCGCGACGACCTCGAGGCCGTCGTGCGCATCGAGCTGCCGACCGCCGTCGCCGAGGAGGTGCTCGCCGAGCACGACGGTCTCGAGGTCGACTACGCGGTCGTGGTGCGCAGCCGGGCCTGGTGAGCCGCGAACCCGGCACAGTCCGGGCAGCGGGTGAGCAGGTCGTGGCGGCAGTCGACGACGTGGCCGAGGAAGGCCTCGACGGCCACGAGCGCCTCGCGCTGCTCGCGGACCGCGGCCAGCCGGTGCTCGATCACCTCCGCGCGACCCGGGGCGCTGCGGTGCAGCACCTGGCGCACCTCCGCCAGGGTCATCCCGACCGCCTGGCAGGCGCGCAGCACCCGCAGCCGGTGGAGGTGCTCCTCGGTGTAGTCGCGCTGGCCGCCGGCCGTGCGGTCCGGGACGACGGCACCCACGTCCTCCCAGTGGCGCAGCACGTGCACGGCGACCCCGAGCCGGTCGGCGACCTCCCCGATCCTCACCGCGCCCATGCTGCCACCTTGACCTCAGGTCGACCTGAGGTCCTAGCGTCCACGCCATGAGCGAAGTCCTCGTCCTTCCGCCTCCTGTGGTCGTCGGGTGCGACGGCGTCGACGTGGCGACGTGGGAGGTCGGTCCGCCCGGAGACCGACCGGCCGTCGACGTGGTGCTCTGCCACGGCACCCCGTGGTCGGCCGCCACGTGGTCACCCGTCGCCCGGCGGTTGGCGGTCCGCCACCGGGTGCGGCTGTGGGACATGCCCGGGTACGGCGCCTCGCCGTCGCACCCCGACCTCGACCTGGCGAGCCAGGCGGCGCGGTTCGCCCGGCTGCTCGAGCAGTGGGACGGCCCGCCGCCCCACGTGGTGGCGCACGACGTCGGTGCGGCCGTGGCGCTGGGGGCGCACCTGCTCCACGGCCGCGACCTGGCCAGCCTGTTCCTGTGGGACGCGGTCGTCCTCGACCCCTGGGGCTCGCCGTTCTTCGCCCACGCCGCCGAGCACGGCGACGTGCTCGCGGCGCTGCCCGCCCCGCTGCACCGGGCGCTGGTCCGCGAGTACGTCAGCGGTGCGGCCGTCGCCCCGCTGCCGGCCGACCGGGTCGACGAGCTCGTCGCCCCGTGGCTCGGCCACCATGGCGCCCAGCGTTTCTACCGGCAGGTCGCCTCGCTCTCGCCCGCGCACACCCGGCCGCTCGTGCCGCTGCTCCCCGACGTCCGCTGCCCGGTGCGGGTGGGCTGGGGTGCACAGGACCCCTGGCTGCCGGTGGAGCAGGCGGCACGACTGCGCGAGGCGCTCCCCGACGGCACCGAGGTCGAGGTCGTGGCAGCCGCCGGCCACCTGGCGATGGTGGAGCGGCCCGACGAGGTGGCGGCCGCCGTCGAGCGCTGGCTCACCCGCACGCAGGACCGCGCGAGCGGTGGCTAGGGCGTCTGGTCGCGACGGCTGGAGCGGCGCACGACGAGCGACGGCTCGAGCATGAGGCCCGGCTCCTCCACCGGCTTGTGCGCCAGCACCCGCACCAGCAGGTCGACCAGCTCGCGCGCGACCTGCTCGAGCGGCTGGCGCACCGAGGTCAGGCCCGGCCACGTCACCTGGGCGGCGGCCGAGTCGTCGAAGCCCACCACGCCCACGTCGGTGCCGGGCCGCAGCCCCCGCTCGGCCAGGGCGTGGAGCACGCCGATGCCGAGGGTGTCGCTGGCGCACACGAAGCCCGTGACCGCGGGATCCTCCAGCGCACGGTGCGCGGCCATGCGGGCGGCGTCGACGTTGTCGGTCGTGCGGATCGTCAGGCCGTCGGTGTCGTGGCCGGCCGCCCGCATCGCCTCCTGCCAGCCGGAGCGTCGGTCCTGGCTGATGCGCGACGAGCGCTCCCAGCCCATCCAGGCGACCCGGCGGTGGTCCTGCTCGATCAGGTGCTCGGTCGCCAGCCGGGCACCCGCGGCGCCGTCGACGTCGACCCACGCGTGGTCGGCCCGCGGGTCGTCCCACGGCCGCCCGAAGGCGACGAACGGCGCGTCGCGCTCCTGCAGGAACCCCGCCTGCGGCGTGCCGGCGTAGGTGTCGGTGACGACGAAGGCGTCGACCGCGGTCGAGCGCAGCAGGTCGTCGTAGCCGTCGAGCGGGTCGGCCGGGTCGCCCGAGAACAGCAGCACGTGGTGGCCGGTCGCCGAGGCCGCCTCGACCACGCTGTGCAGGAAGCGGTCCATCAGCGCGTTGCTGGTGCCCTCCTGCGCGGGCTCGAAGCGCAGCCCCACCAGGTGGGACGAGCGGGTGCGCAGCTGTCGGGCGGCGCGGTTGGGCGAGTAGCCGAGCCGGTCGATGACCGCCTGGACCCGCACCAGCGTCTCGGGCCGGAGCAGCTCGGGGTTGTTCAGCGCGTTGGACACCGTCTGCCGCGACACCCCCGCCTCGTCGGCGACGGTCGCGAGCGTGGGCGGGCCCTCGGGCACGGCGCGACGCGGCTCGCCGCCGCGCGCGCGGCGACCCAGCGGCGTACGACCACTGATGCTGGACATGGGCGACCTCGTCGGACTGGAACGATCCAAACCATAGGCCATCTGCTCCCCGCCGCCTGTCGCTCAGGGGTCTTGTCGGTGCTCGCGCCTACGTTTCCCCCATGGCTCCCAGCGCTCGTCCCGGCACCCGGTCAGGCTCCCGATCGACCTACCAGTGCGCCGAGTGCGGCTGGCAGACCGCCAAGTGGGTCGGGCGCTGCGGCGAGTGCCAGGCGTGGGGCAGCGTCGTCGAGCAGGGCGCGCCGCGCAGCCGCGTGCAGGCGGGTCCGGTGACCAGCCCGGCCCGGCCGATCGGCGAGGTGCCGGTGGAGGACACCCGCTCGCGCACGAGCGGCGTCGAGGAGCTCGACCGCGTGCTCGGCGGCGGCCTGGTCCCCGGCGCCGCGGTCCTGCTCGCGGGCGAGCCCGGCGTCGGCAAGTCGACGCTGCTGCTCGAGGTGGCTGCGCAGACGGCGCGCCGGGGGCAACGCGTCCTCTACGTCAGCGGCGAGGAGTCCGCCGCGCAGGTGCGGCTGCGCGCCGACCGCACGGGCGGCATCCACGACGAGCTCTACCTCGCCGCCGAGACCGACCTCGCCGCCGTGCTCGGTCACGTGGAGCAGGTGCGGCCCACCCTGGTCGTCGTCGACTCCGTGCAGACCATCGGCGCCGCCGACGTCGAGGGGGTCCCCGGCGGCGTCACCCAGGTCAAGGAGGTGGCGAGCGCGCTGGTGCGCATGGCCAAGCTCCACGCCACCACCGTGGTCATGGTCGGCCACGTCACCAAGGACGGCGGCATCGCCGGGCCCCGCGTGCTCGAGCACCTCGTCGACGTGGTGCTGCACTTCGAGGGCGAGCGCACCTCGCGGCTGCGGCTGGTCCGCGCCGTCAAGAACCGCTTCGGTCCCGTCGACGAGATCGGCTGCTTCGACCTCTCGGCCGGCGGCATCGTGCCGATCACCGACCCGACCGGCCTGTTCCTCGACGACCGCACCAGCCCTGTCCCGGGCAGCTGCGTGACCGTCAGCATGGAGGGCCGTCGCGCGATGCTCGGCGAGGTGCAGGCGCTGGTGACCGCGAGCGCGGCCGAGCGGCCCCGGCGCGCGACCTCCGGCGTCGACGGGTCACGGCTCGCGATGATCCTCGCCGTGCTGCAGCAGCGGTGCGGCGTACGCCTGCACGCGCACGACGTCTTCGTCTCCAGCGTCGGCGGGGCCCGCCTGACCGACCCCGGCAACGACCTCGCCATCGCGCTCGCGGTGGTCTCGGCGTGGTGGGACCGCCCGCTGTCCCGGCAGGCCGTGGCGGTCGGCGAGGTCGGGCTCTCGGGCGAGGTGCGCCGGGTGCGCGACCTCGGTGCCCGGCTCGGTGAGGCGTCGCGCATGGGCTTCCGCTCCGCCCTGGTGCCGGTCGAGCGCAGCACCGAGCGCCGGGCCGAGGGCGCCAGCATGGTCGTCGACGGGCTGCGGGTGCTCGAGGTCGGTGACCTGCGCGCGGCACTGTCGGCGCTCAAGGTCGACCAGGGCACGCCGCTCGCCGGCCTCGAGGCGCCGGCCGGGCGCTGACCTGCCACTAGGCTGGGGCCCGTGGCCTCCCCCGACCGAGCCGACGACGCCGCGCGGCTGCGCACGACTCTCGCGCGCATCGCGCCGGGCACCACCCTGCGCGACGGCCTCGAGCGGATCCTGCGCGGCCGCACCGGCGCGCTGATCGTGCTCGGCCTCGACAAGGAGGTCGAGAACCTCCTGACGGGCGGCTTCACCCTCGACGTGCCCTTCTCCCCCACGGCGCTGCGCGAGCTGGCCAAGATGGACGGCGCGATCGTGCTCGACGGCGGCATCACCCGCATCCACCGCGCCAACGTGCACCTGATGCCCGACCACACCATCCCCAGCGAGGAGACCGGCACCCGCCACCGCACCGCCGACCGGGTCGCCAAGCAGACCGGCGCCCCCGTGATCTCGGTGTCGCAGTCGATGCAGATCATCGCGATCTACGTCGGCGCGATCCGCTACACCCTGGAGGACTCCGGGTCGATCCTGGCTCGCGCCAACCAGGCGCTCGCGACGCTGGAGCGCTACAAGGTGCGCCTCGACGAGGTCTCCAGCACGCTGTCGGCGCTGGAGATCGAGGACCTCGTCACCGTCCGCGATGTCGCGGTCGTCGCGCAGCGCCTCGAGATGGTCAGCCGCATCGCCCGCGAGATCGACGACTACGTCAACGAGCTCGGCACCGACGGCCGGCTGCTGTCGCTGCAGCTCGAGGAGCTCGTCACCGGCGTCGACGCCGACCGTGCGCTCGTCGTCCGCGACTACCAGGCCGGCGGCCGGCGCTCCGCAGAGGTGGGCACCGTGCTCGCCGACCTCGAGGCGCTCTCGCCTGCCGACCTCGTCGACATCGGCCAGGTCGCCCGGGCGCTGGGGCTCGGTCAGGGCGAGCACCTCGACGGCGCTGTCGCCCCGCGCGGCTTCCGGCTGCTGGCCAAGGTGCCGCGGCTCCCGGCCACGGTCGTCGACCGGCTCGTCGACCACTTCGGCAGCCTGCAGAAGCTGCTGTCGGCCACCGTCGAGGACCTGCAGGCCGTCGACGGCGTCGGCGAGCTGCGCGCCCGCAGCGTCCGCGAGGGCCTGTCCCGGCTCGCCGAGTCGAGCATCCTCGAGCGCTACGTCTGAGCTCGTGGCGCGCGAGGCACGAGCGCACCACGAACGCGAAGAGGTCGAGCGAGCGCGCGACCGAGGCACGAGGTCGCGACCGCGGGTCGAGACCCGGTGAGGCGGCCGCCGAGGTCTCGACAGGCTCGACCAGCGAGAGCGACAGGCTCGACCCGCGAGATCGACAGGCTCGACCGGCGAGGCGCTCAGCCCTGCGGCGAGGGGGACTCGGAAGGCTCGGCGGTCGACTTCTTGGTGGGGGTCGCGGTGGGAGACGGGGTCTCGGTGACGTACTGGACGCCGGGCGGCAGCAGCTCGAAACGGGTCTCGCCGGGCAGCGAGCCCGGCACGGAGGCGAGGGCGTCGTAGAAGCCGGGCATGGCCCAGCGGGAGTAGACGTCGCAACCGCGGTCGGAGGCGCGGGCGTTCCACCGGACGGCGACCGTGGTCGGCTCGCCGCTGCGCACGACGACGGTCTGCTCCGGCACGACGTCCTCGCAGTCGGCGGAGAGCCAGAAGTCGCGGCCCTTGTCGTCGACGACCTTCACCACGAGCGTGTCGGGGGTGACCTCGAAGGTGCAGGCGGGCTGGGTGCCGGTCAGCTCGACGCCGATCTTGACGCGGCTGCCGGCCTCTGGCTCGTCGAGCACCGGGACCGCCGAGATGTCCTGCACGGCGCAGGGGCCGTTGGGCTCGGCAGGCGCGGCGCCCCTGACCTTGCGCGGCTTGACCGGCACCGCGCGCAGCGGGCCGTAGGTGCGCTGGTCGACCTGGGGCACGGCCTGGGCGGCGGCCGGGGCGGCCTGCTCGGCCGGCTCGTCGCTGCCGGTGCCACCGACGAGCCGGGCCACCCCCAGCACCACGCCGGCGACGACGAGCAGCACGAGAGCGCGCCTGACCCAGTACACGCGACGGGGCAGCCGGCCCCGAGGTCGACGTACGGCACCCATGTGGCCCCACGCTAGTGGCCGACCCGGCCCTGCCCCGGGAGCAACGCCGGGGCATCATCGGGCGCGATGAACGACGCCGCCAGCACGCTGCACGCGCCCGTCCTGCAGTGGTACGCCGACCACGCCCGCGAGCTGCCGTGGCGCGGGCCGGGCGCGACCCCGTGGCGGGTCGTGGTCAGCGAGCTGATGCTGCAGCAGACCCCCGTCGCCCGGGTGCTGCCGGTCTTCGAGGCCTGGCTCGAGCGGTGGCCGACCCCCGCCGACCTCGCGGCCGCCCCCAGCGGGGAGGCGGTCCGGGAGTGGGGCCGACTCGGCTACCCCCGCCGCGCGCTGCGGCTGCACGCCGCGGCCACCGCCATCGTGCAGCGGCACGGGGGCGAGGTGCCGGCGACCTACGACGAGCTGATCGCGCTGCCCGGGGTCGGTGACTACACCGCGAGCGCGGTCGCCTCGTTCGCCTTCGGCGCGCGGCACGCCGTGCTCGACACCAACGTGCGCCGGGTCCTCGCCCGCGCCGTGGGGGGCGAGGAGCAGCCGGGGACGTCGGTGACGCGGGCCGAGCGCGACCGCGCCGAGGCGCTGCTCCCCGACGAGGACGACGCGCCGACCTGGGCGGTCGCGGTGATGGAGCTCGGCGCCCTGGTCTGCACGGCCCGCGCGCCGAGGTGCGCCGACTGCCCGGTCGTCGACGCGTGCGCGTGGGTGGCGGCGGGCAAGCCGGCGTACGACGGCCCGCCCCGCCGCGGCCAGGCCTGGGCCGGCACCGACCGCCAGGTGCGGGGCCGGCTGATGGCGGTGCTGCGCGAGGCCGAGGGCTCGGTGTCGGCCGAGCGGCTGGCGCGGGCCTGGCACGAGCCCGTGCAGCGCGAGCGAGCGCTGGCCGGGCTGCTCGACGACGGGCTCGTGGTGCGCCACGGCGAGCGCTTCGCCCTGCCCGGGATCACGTCGTGAGCGCCCCGACGTCCGCCCTCGTCGTGCACTACGGCTCGGCGCCCGGGTCGCCGCTGTGGCAGCTGGCGGAGTCGGTCCAGCGCGAGGTGGTCGATGCGCTCGGGACGGTCTTCGAGCCGCGCGACCCCGCTACGGTGCACTCGACGGTGCTCGGCCTCGACGACACCCCGGCCGACGCCCACGCCCGGCTCGGGCGGCTGGTGCGCGACCACCTCGCCGACGACCCGCTGGTGCTGCAGGCGGGTGGCTGGCCCGACGCCGACCTGCCGGTGAGCAGCCGCGACCGGCGGCTGCACGAGCGGACCCTGAGCCGCTTCGGGCGGACCGTGGTGCTGCTGGCCTGGCCGGTCGACGACGACGGCTCACCCACCACCCGCCTCGACCGGCTGCGCCGCGAGCTGGTCGCGGCCGGGGGCCGGCACCGCTACCCGCTCGACGCCGAGCACGCCGACCCCGACGCCCACCTCGTCCTCGGCACGCTGCGCACCGAGGCCGACCTCGACCGGGTCGACCACGACCTCAGCCGGGCCCGCGTCGAGCTGGCCCGCAGCCCGCGGCAGCTCGCGGTGGGTCCCGACGACCTGGTCCGGGTGACGTACGACGACCCCAGCCTGCCGCCGGCGCGCACCACCGTCGACCGCCCCTGGCGCTGAGCCAGGGTCGCCGCGCAGACGCGACGAGGGGCCACGCCGCTGGCGCGGCGTGGCTCCTCGTGGGTGGTGCGGGACTACTCGGTCGGGGCGTCGCCCTTGGGCACGTCGACCGGGCCGTCGGAGTCGTCGGGACCGCCGACGGGCTCGAGCGGCGGGGAGTCGGGCAGCTCGCCCTTGCTGGTGCCGGAGAAGGTGAAGCTCGCGCCCTGACCCTCGCCCTCCACGTCGACCAGGACGATCTGGCCCGGGCCGACCTCGCCGAAGAGCATCTTCTCGGCCAGGACGTCCTCGATCTCGCGCTGCACCGTGCGGCGCAGCGGCCGCGCGCCGAGCACCGGGTCGAAGCCCCGCTTGGCGAGCAGGTCCTTGGCGTTCTGGGTGAGCTCCAGCGACATGTCGCGGTCGCGGAGCCGGAGCTCCACGGAGGCGATCATGTTGTCGACCATCGAGATGATCTGCTCCTGCGTCAGCGGCGGGAACACGATGATCTCGTCGACGCGGTTGAGGAACTCGGGCCGGAAGTGCTGCTTGAGCTCCTCCGAGACCTTGGTCTTCATCCGCTCGTAGGTGCCGAGGGCGTCGTTGGCGTTGCCGAAGCCCAGCGAGACGCCCTTGGAGATGTCTCGCGTGCCGAGGTTGGTCGTCATGATGATGACGGTGTTCTTGAAGTCCACGACCCGGCCCTGGGAGTCGGTCAGGCGACCTTCCTCCAGGATCTGCAGCAGGCTGTTGAAGATGTCGGGGTGGGCCTTCTCGACCTCGTCGAACAGCACGACCGAGAACGGCTTGCGCCGCACCTTCTCGGTGAGCTGGCCACCCTCCTCGTAGCCGACGTAGCCGGGGGGCGAGCCGAAGAGCCGCGAGACGGTGTGCTTCTCGCTGAACTCCGACATGTCGAGCTGGATCAGGGCGTCCTCGTCGCCGAAGAGGAACTCGGCGAGCGTCTTGGACAGCCAGGTCTTCCCGACGCCCGAGGGGCCGGCGAAGATGAACGAGCCGCCGGGACGCTTGGGGTCCTTCAGGCCGGCACGCGTGCGCCGGATGGCGCGGCTGAGGGCCTTGACGGCCTCCTCCTGGCCGATGACCCGCTTGTGCAGCTCGTCCTCCATCTTGAGCAGTCGCGAGGACTCCTCCTCGGAGAGCTTGACGATCGGGATGCCGGTCGCCACGGCGAGCACCTCGGCGATCAGCTCCTCGTCGACCTCGGCCACGACGTCCATGTCGCCGGCGCGCCACTGCTTCTCGCGCTCGCCCTTGGCCAGGATCAGCTGCTTCTCCTCGTCGCGCAGACGGGCGGCGGCCTCGAAGTCCTGGCCGTCGATCGCGCCCTCCTTGCGCTTGCGGACGTCGCTGATCTTGTCGTCGAACTCGCGCAGGTCCGGCGGCGCGGTCATGCGGCGGATCCGCAGCCGCGAGCCGGCCTCGTCGATGAGGTCGATCGCCTTGTCCGGCAGGAACCGGTCGGAGATGTAGCGGTCGGCCAGCGTCGCCGCCGAGACCAGCGCGTCGTCGGTGATGGTGACCCGGTGGTGCGCCTCGTAGCGGTCGCGCAGGCCCTTGAGCATCTCGATGGTGTGCGCGATCGACGGCTCGTTGACCTGGATCGGCTGGAAGCGGCGCTCGAGCGCGGCGTCCTTCTCCAGGTGCTTGCGGTACTCGTCGAGCGTGGTGGCGCCGATGGTCTGGAGCTCGCCGCGGGCCAGCATCGGCTTGAGGATGCTGGCGGCGTCGATGGCGCCCTCGGCCGCGCCGGCGCCGACGAGGGTGTGGATCTCGTCGATGAACAGCACGATGTCGCCGCGGGTGCGGATCTCCTTGAGGACCTTCTTCAGCCGCTCCTCGAAGTCACCGCGGTAGCGGGAGCCGGCGACGAGCGCGCCGAGGTCGAGGGTGTAGATCTGCTTGTCCTTGAGCGTCTCCGGCACGTCGCCCTTGACGATGTCCTGGGCCAGACCCTCGACGATGGTGGTCTTGCCGACGCCGGGCTCACCGATGAGCACCGGGTTGTTCTTCGTGCGGCGGGAGAGGATCTGCATGACCCGCTCGATCTCCTGCGCGCGACCGATGACCGGGTCGAGCTTGCCCTCCTTGGCCGCCTGGGTCAGGTTGCGGCCGAACTGGTCGAGCACGAGCGAGCTCGACGGCGTCGCCTCGGGGGCGGTGCCGGCGGTCTGCTGCTCCTTGCCCTGGTAGCCCGACAGCAGCTGGATGACCTGCTGGCGCACGCGGTTGAGGTCGGCGCCGAGCTTGTGCAGCACCTGGGCCGCGACGCCCTCGCCCTCGCGGATGAGGCCGAGCAGGATGTGCTCGGTGCCGATGTAGTTGTGGCCGAGCTGCAGCGCCTCGCGCAGCGACAGCTCGAGCACCTTCTTGGCCCGGGGGGTGAAGGGGATGTGCCCGGACGGGGCCTGCTGGCCCTGGCCGATGATCTCCTCGACCTGCGCACGCACGGCCTCGAGCGAGACGCCCAGGCTCTCGAGCGCCTTGGCGGCGATGCCGTCACCCTCGTGGATCAGGCCCAGGAGGATGTGCTCGGTGCCGATGTAGTTGTGCGAGAGCATGCGGGCCTCTTCCTGGGCCAGCACCACCACGCGACGGGCTCGGTCGGTGAACCGCTCGAACATGGGTTCCTCCTCGGGGAAAGTTCTTCGGGCCGCACACCTCCGCGTCCCTGCGGGGGCCACAACCTGATCGCAACCCTACGTGTTCCGGCCAGTCGTTCAGTCTGCTGTGGGCGAACGCGGACCGCGTCGGTGACCGGGACCATCCGAACGGGCCGTGCGACTCACCCGTCCGTCCCCCCTGTGCCCACCTGGGGCGCGCCGAACTGGGTGCGGACGCCCGGCGACCAGAGCACCGAGTCGGGCGCCCGGTCGGCCACCCCGTCGAACCCGGCCGCGGCCAGCAGGCCGTCCTGGCAGTGCAGCAGCTCGGCGTGGTGCAGCGGCCAGCGCGGGTGGGTGTTGGGCACCCACAGCGGCCGGCGCCCGAGCCGGTGGTGCATGCCGAACCGCGCGGTCAGGAACACGCTGAGCGGGTCGTCGGCCGGCTCGTCGAGGGGCCGCACGGCGAAGTCGGTGCGCGTCCCGCGGGCCGGGGGCTGTCGACGTCGGCTGGTGTAGCGGATCCGGCCGGTCGCCTCGGCCCGGCGCTCCATCCGGATCCTGGCCCACCGGTAGCGCACCCCGACGGGGTCGGTCACCGCGGCCAGGCTGAGCCGCTCGGTCTCCAGGCTCGCGAAGACCACGCCGTGGCGGCCCTCCTCGTCGACGGAGTAGAGCCGCACGTTGATCTCGGCGAAGTCACCCAGGTACGGGATGGGGAGCCCGTAGCCGAACCCCGCGCGGCGCATCTCGAAGCCGATCAGGCCCACCCACGTGCTCCCGTCGTGCACGTCCGGGCGGGCTCCCGGCGGCATCCACGGCCTGGCCGCGGCCGGGTCGAGCCGCCAGTGCAGGAAGACGAGGTCGGCCCACACCTGGTCCATGACCGCGCGGCCGGGCAGGGGCGGGCCGTCGGGCCGGATCTCGGTCGTCACGACCCTGGGTGCCCCGCGCAGCCGGCCGCGACTCAGCCCCCGGGTGTGACGACAGCCGCCCGACGCGCGTCAGCGCACGTCGTCGGGGCTGGTGGGGCGCGCGAGCTCGAAGACCTCGGGTGGTCGGCCCCACTCCTCCTTGCCGAGCCGGGAGACCGGGCGCAGCAGCGACATCTCGGGGTGGCCGTCGACCAGCACGTCGTCGTCGACGGTGATCGCGGTGACGTCGCCGAGGACGACGTAGGCCTTCTCGACGGTCACCACCTGGCGCAGCCGGCACTCGATCGACGCCGGTGACGCGACCACCCGCTCGGGGGCGACGGTGCGCGAGGGCTCCATCTCGATCCCGAGCGCGGCCGCCTCGTCGTCACCGTGCTCGAAAGGCGCACTGGAATCATTCACGAGGTCGAGCAGGGATTCGCTGGAGAAATTCACGACGAACTCCCCGGTGGCCTCGATGTTGCGCACCGTGTCCTTGTGACCGAGCGAGCTGAAGAGCACGACGGGAGGACGTCCGGACGCGACGGTGAAGAAGGAGTGCGGCGCGAGATTTCGCCGACCCGCGGAATCCACGGTGGAGACCCACGCGATGGCGCGCGGCACCACCAGTGCGGTCAACAGCTTGTAGGCGTTGACCTCGGCATCGTCGGGGTCGAAGAACGTGCGGGAGGGCATCCGTCGCGCGTCAGTGCGCGGCGGCGTACGCGTCGCGGACCTCCTGCGAGACGCGACCGCGCTCGGGGACGTCGTGACCGTTCTCGCGGGCCCAGGCGCGGATCTCCGCGGGGGCGGGACCACCGGCGGACGCGCCCGAGCCGGCCGCCTTGCCGCCGCGCTTCGACCGGCCGCGACCACCGCTCGTCGGCCGGGCGTGGGCGACCCAGGGGGCCAGCGCCTCGCGCAGCTTGGTGGCGTTGTCGTCGGACAGGTCGATCACGTAGTCCTTGCCGTCGAGCCCGAAGCTGACGGTCTCGGTCGCCTCGCTCTCGTCGAGGTCGTCGACCAGCACGATGTGGACCTTCTGCGCCATGGTTCTCTGCCTGTCTCGTCGGTGCACGGATAATCGTTTATCCGAGGCGACGCTAACAGACCACATGGCGAGAGCGATATCAGACGTGCACGATTCACGAATTCCGCGGAAATCGAAGTACGTCGGTGCTGGTCAGCGGCCTGCGCATCATTCCGGGCGCAGCAGCGGGAACAGGATCGTCTCGCGGATGCTGGCCCCGGTGAGCAGCATGATGAGCCGGTCGACCCCGATGCCGATCCCGCCCGCGGGGGGCATCCCGAACTCCATGGCGCGCAGGAAGACCTCGTCGAGCTCCATCGCCTCGGGGTCTCCCGCGGCAGCGGCGAGCGACTGCTCCTCGAGCCGCTGGCGCTGCACCACCGGGTCGTTGAGCTCGGAGTACGCCGCCCCGAGCTCGACGCCGTTGATGATGAGGTCCCACGCCTCGTTGAGGCCGGGCTTGCTGCGGTGCGGCTTGGCGAGCGGCTTGACCTTGCTGGGGTAGTCCATGACGAAGGTCGGCGCCAGCAGGTGGTCCTCGACGAGCTGCTCGTAGAGCTCGACCAGCACCTCCTCCGACCCCCACCCCTGCTGCAGCTCGACGTCGTGCGACGCGGCGTGGCGGCGCAGCTCCTCGAGGGGGGTCTCGACGTCGACCGGCTCGCCGAGCGCCTCGGAGACCAGGTCGTGGATGGGCGCGCGACGCCACTGACCCGTCAGGTCGACCTCGGAGCCGTCACGCGCCGTGAAGCTCGTGCGCCCGAGCGCCTGCGCGGCACCCACCACGAGGTCCTGGGCGAGCTGCATCATCGTGAACTGGTCGCCGTAGGCCTGGTAGGCCTCGAGCATCGAGAACTCGGCCGCGTGGGTCGAGTCGAGGCCCTCGTTGCGGAAGGTGCGCCCGATCTCGTAGACCCGGTCGACGCCGCCGATCATGGCGCGCTTGAGGTCGAGCTCGAGGGCGATGCGCAGCAGCATCTGCTGGTCGAGGGCGTTGAGGTGGGTGCGGAACGGCCGGGCCGCGGCGCCGCCGTTCGTGAGCTGCAGGATCGGCGTCTCGACCTCGACGTACTCCTGGTCGTCGAGGGTGGCACGCAGGCTGCGCAGCACGGCGGCCTTGGCGCGCACCAGCTCGCGCGGCTCGGGCCGCAGCATCATGTCGACGTAGCGCAGCCGGGTGCGCGCCTCGTCGGACAGCGGACGGTGCTCGTTGGGCAGCGGTCGCAGCGTCTTGGCCGCGAGCTGCCACTCGGTGGCGGCCACGCTCAGCTCGCCGCGCCGGCTCGTGATGACCTCGCCCCGCACGGCCAGCAGGTCGCCGATGTCGACGAGCTGCTTGTACGCCGCCAGCCGCTCCTCGCCGACCTCGGCCAGGCTGAGCATCACCTGCACCTGCGAGCCGTCGCCCTCGCGCAGCTGGGCGAAGCAGAGCTTGCCGGTGTTGCGCTGGAACATCACCCGACCGGTGATGGCGACCTGCTCGCCGGTGCGGGTGTCGGGGGCCAGCTCGCCGGCCTCCAGCGCCGGGTCGTGGGCCGCACGCAGCTGCTTGATGGTGTGGGTGCGCTCCACCGTCACCGGGTATGCCGCGACCCCGGCGTCGAGGAGTCGCTGGCGCTTCTCGCGGCGCACCCGCACCTGCTCGGGCAGGTCGTCGCCGGTCTCGGCGGGGTCGTGGGCTGCAGCGTCGTGCGGAGCGTCAGTCACGGGGGCCAGGGTAGTTCTAGGCTGCAGGGGTGCTGACCGCCACCTGCACCACCCGCTGCCACCCCGGGACGCCCTGATGGCCGGGGGTCTCGCTGCCCTGCTCGACGACGTCGCGGCCCTGGCCCGGCTGACCGCCGCGTCGGTCGACGACGTGGCCGGCGCCGCGGGCCGCGCCAGCGCCAAGGCGGCCGGCGTCGTGGTCGACGACGCCGCCGTGACCCCGCGCTACGTGCAGGGCCTCGACGCCTCCCGCGAGCTCTCGATCATCGGACGCATCGCCAAGGGCTCGCTGCGCAACAAGCTGCTCTTCATCCTCCCGGCGGCCCTGCTGCTGAGCCAGTTCCTCCCGTTCCTGCTGACCCCGCTGCTCATGCTGGGCGGCGCCTACCTGTGCTTCGAGGGCGCGGAGAAGATCTGGGAGAGCCTGCGCGGCCACCACGCCTCGAAGGCGGAGCCCGCCGTCAAGCAGGGTTCCGGGCAGGAGGACGCGGTCGTCGCGGGCGCCGTGCGCACCGACTTCATCCTCTCGGCCGAGATCATGGTGATCGCGCTCAACGAGGTCGCGGCGGAGGGATTCTGGTCGCGCGCCGTGATCCTCGTCGTCGTCGCCGTGGGCATCACGGCGCTGGTCTACGGCGCGGTCGCGCTCATCATCCGCATGGACGACCTCGGCCTGCGGCTGGCCGAGCGCCCGTCCGCCGGCGCCCAGCGGCTCGGCCGGGGCCTGGTGGCGGCCATGCCGAGGGTGCTCAAGGTGCTCTCCGTCGTCGGGGTCGTCGCCATGCTCTGGGTCGGGGGCCACATCTGGCTGGTCGGGCTCGAGGAGCTCGGCTGGCACGCGCCGTACGACGCCGTGCACCACGTCGAGGAGGCGGTCGCCGGTCTCGTGCCGGCCCTGCACGGAGTCCTGGCGTGGGTCACCAACACCTTCTTCTCGGCCGTCCTCGGGGCGCTCATCGGCGCCGTCGTGGTCGCGGTGATGCACCTCGTGCCGCGCAAGGGCGGACACTGAGGGGCACTCCGGCACGTCTCAGGCGGCGTTGCGGGCGAAGACCAGCTCGAGCCCGCGCAGGGTGAGCCACGGGGCGTGGTCGGTCACGGTGCGGCACTCGCCGACCACGACGGGCGCCAGCCCGCCGGTCGCGACCACCCGCACGTCGGCGGGACGGACCCCGAGCTCGTCGACCATGCGCGCCACCAGGCCGTCGACCTGCGAGGCGAACCCGAAGACCAGGCCCGACTGCAGCGCCTCGACGGTGTTCTTGGCGATCACGGTGCGCGGGCGCCGCAGCTCGACCTTGCGCAGCTGGGCACCGCGACGGCCCAGCGCCTCGAGGCTGATGTCGACGCCGGGCGCGATCGCGCCGCCGACGTAGGCGCCGGAGGCGTCGACCACGTCGAAGGTGGTGGCGGTGCCGAAGTCGACGACGATGGCGGGCCCGCCGTACAGCTCGGCGGCGGCCAGGGCGTTGACGATGCGGTCCGCGCCGACCTCGCGCGGGTTGTCGGTGCGGACCTTGACCCCGGTGCGCACGCCCGGCTCGACGATGACGTGCGGCAGGTCGCCGAGGTGGCGCTCGAGCATCTCGCGCCACTCGTGCAGCACCGCCGGCACCGTCGCGCACACCGCGACGCCGTGCAGGTCGTCGCCGGCCGCGGTCTCGCGCAGCAGTCCCCGGACCACCACGCCCCACTCGTCGGCCGTACGCCGCTCGTCGCTCGCCACCCGCCAGTGCGCCCGCACCTCACCGTCGTCGAGGAGGCCCAGGACGGTGTGGGAGTTGCCGATGTCGGCGCACAGCAGGGTCATGCGCGTCCGCTCACCAGCTCCCCGGCGCCGGCGACCACCTCGGCCGGGTCGTCGCCGAGGGCGACGACCCGGTTGCCGGCGTCGACGTGGACCACGTGGGGGCGCAGCTCGCGAGCCTCGGCGTCGGTGACCTGGCCGTAGCCGATGAGGATGACGAGGTCGCCGGGGTGCACCAGGTGGGCGGCGGCGCCGTTGATGCCGATGACGCCCGAGCCCCGCTCCCCGGCGATCGTGTAGGTGACGAGGCGGGCGCCGTTGGTGATGTCGACGACGTGCACCTGCTCGCCCTCGAGCAGGTCGGCGGCGTCGAGCAGGTCGGCGTCGACGGTCACGGACCCGACGTAGTGCAGGTCGGCCTGCGTCACGGTCGCGCGGTGGATCTTGCTGGTCATCATCGTGCGCAGCATCAGGACTCCCGGGAGAGGTCGAGGGCGGTGTTGTCGATCAGGCGGGTCGTGCCGACGCGGGCGGCGACCAGCAGCCGGGCGGGGCCCGAGCCGGGAGCCGGGCCGAGGTCGGGGGCCCGCAGCGCGAGGTAGTCGAGCTCGACCCCGGGGGCGTCGGCGAGCAGCCGCTCGGCCGGGTCGACCGCACCCGCGTCACGGGCGGCGGCGAGCGCACGTGAGAGCACCAGCGCCTGCTCGCGCTCGGTGGCGGAGAGGTAGCGGTTGCGGCTCGACAGCGCCAGGCCGTCGGGGTCGCGCACGGTCGCCGCCCCCTCGACCCGCACGCCGAGGCACAGGTCGGCGGCCATCCGGCGCACCAGGGCGAGCTGCTGGTAGTCCTTCTCGCCGAAGACGGCCACGTCGGGTCGCACCAGCCCGAAGAGCTTGGCCACCACGGTCAGCACCCCGCGGAAGTGGGTCGGACGGCTGGCACCCTCGAGCACCTCGCCGAGCGGGCCCGGGTCGAGCGTGACCTGCGGGTCACCGCCCGGGTAGACCTCCTCGACCGCCGGCGCGAAGACCAGCTCGACCGCCTCGCGCGCGCACAGCTCGAGATCGGCCTCGAGGGTGCGCGGGTAGCGGGCGAGGTCCTCGCCCGGCGCGAACTGCAGCGGGTTGACGAAGACCGACACGACGAGAGGCGCCTCCGGGGCGACGGCACGCGCGTGCCGCACCAGCGAGGCGTGGCCCTCGTGCAGCGCCCCCATGGTCGGCACCAGCGCGGCGGGGCGACCGGCGAGGGCCTCGGCCAGCTCCGCGCGGGAGCCGACCAGGAGAGGTCGTGTCACCGGGCGCGGTGACGGTGGCGGCCCGGCGCGCGGACCTGCGCCAGCGCGTCGTCGAGCAACGAGGAGAGCCGTGCCGCCCGGATCGGCAGCAGCCGGCCGTCGAGCACGGCGCGGTCGGCGGTGGCGCGGGCCATGGCGACGTACGTCGGCACGGTGCCGGGCGCGGTCGCGACCATGTCGGCCAGGTGGGCCTGGACGGTGCGCACGTCACCGCGCACGATCGGGCCGGTCAGCGCGTCGTCGCCCCGCTCGAGGGCGTTGTCGAGGGCGGCCGACAGCAACGGGCGCAGCGTCGCGGCGGGGTCGTCGGCCCCGGCGGCCGCCAGCAGGTCCATCGCCTGGTTGACCAGCGTGACGAGGTGGTTGGCGCCGTGGGCGAGGCCGGCGTGGTAGAGCGCGCGACGCTCCTCGGCCACCCACATCGGCGTGCCGCCGAGGTCGGCGACGAGCCGTTCGGCGAGGTCGTGCTCCTCCGGCCCGGCGGTGACGCCGAAGACGCAGCCGCGCAGCCGCGGCAGGTCGACCTCGGTGCCGGTGAAGGTCATCGCGGGGTGCACCGCGACCGGGCGCGCGCCGATCTCGGCGACGGCGTGCAGCGCGGCGAGGCCGTGCCGGCCCGAGGTGTGCACCACGACCTGGCCGGGGCGCACCGCGCCCGCGCCGACCAGGGTGGTGGCGACGTTGTCGAGCATGTCGTCGGGAACGGTGAGCAGGAGCAGGTCGCACGACCGGGCGACGTCGGTCGGCTTGCGCACCGGCACACCGGGCAGCAGTGCGGCGACGCGGCCGCGCGAGGCGTCGCTCTCGCCCGCGGCGGCCACGACCTCGTGGCCCGCGGCGCGCAGCGCGGCGGACAGGACGGCGCCGACACGGCCGGCACCGACAACCCCGATCCGGGTCATCTCGACATCCCTTCGTTCCAGTCCCCGAGGGGTACCGGACTACTGCTGATGACGTGCCCTGCCAGGGTACGCACGCCGACGCCGCGGCGTCAGGGGTACGACGACGTGGGCGCGGTCACACCCGGCCGTCGACCGCCGGTGAGCCGCCCAGCAGCGCGTCGACGACGCGGGCCGACGCGCCCCCGTCGTCCCAGGGGGCGTACTGGCCCCGGAACCGCTCGCGCCGCTCGGCGTGCCGGCCGGGGTCGCGCAGCTCCTCGCGCAGCTCGGCGACGACCTCGTCGGAGGTCATCCGGATCGGCCCCGGGACGGTGTCGGCGTAGTCGAGGTAGAAGCCCCGGCTGTCGTCGCGGTAGGCCGCCAGGTCGGGTGCGAGGAACACCATCGGCTTGTCGGTGACGGCGAAGTCGAAGAAGGCCGAGGAGTAGTCGGTGACCATGGCGTCGCAGGCGAGGTAGAGGTCGGCGATGTCGGGGTAGCGGGTCACGTCGACCACCCGGCCCGTGGGGTCGCGGTCCTCGGAGGCACGCATGCTGTTGTAGTGGCCGCGCACCAGCACGTGGCACCCGAGGTCCCGAGCCGCCTGCTCGGCGTCGAGGTAGAGCACCTTGTCGTAGACGAAGCCGGAGCGCCGGGTCTCGCGCCACGTCGGTGCATAGAGGACGACCTTCGCGTCGGCGGGGATGCCGAGGCGCGCCCGGGTGGCGCGGGCGACCTCGTCACGCCCCGGGGAGCAGAGCACGTCGTTGCGCGGGTAGCCGGAGTCGAGCATGCTGCCGTCGAAGCGGAAGGCCTCGCGCAGCCGCTCGCGGGCGAAGGGGCTCTGCGCGACCAGGTGGTCCCACTGGCGGACCGTGTCGACGAGGTTCTGGCGGTGGAACCAGTTGTCGACGTCGTTGGCGAGGCGGTCGTGGCCGATGCGCTTGAGCGGGCTGCCGTGCCAGGTCTGCACCACGACCTGCCCCTCGCGACGCCGCAGGAAGGACGGCTGGCCGGCGTTGACGACGACGTAGCGCGCGCGGGCCCACAGCTCGAGGTGCTCGGCGGAGAGCCGCACGACCTTGCGCGCCACGTCGGGCACGACCACCGAGCGGTCCTCGACGACGAAGACGAGGTCGAGGTCGGGGCGGCGGCGGTGCAGCTCGGCCGCGACGGGGGCGGGCGAGTCGCCGCCCGCCTTGCCCGCGAAGGTCTCGAAGAGCGCCACCTCGAGCAGCGGCTCCTCGCGCCACCGCGGGTAGAGCACCTCGCGCAGCTCGCGGCGGCGCAGGGGGTAGACGTCGTCGCGCCACTCCGCCGGCAGCACCCGCAAGCTCGCCCGGCGGCGGCCGTCGACCTCGGGGATCACCGTCGAGGTGCCCACGGTCGCCCGCCACGGCAGCGAGGCCCAGAACGACAACGTGGCCGACGCGGGCTCGCCCTCGTCACGGCGCCGCTGGCCGACGTCGGTGCGGCGGGCGACCAGCTCGTAGCGGTCGTGGGGCAGCTCGCGAGACCCGACGCCCCACTCGTCCTGGCGCAGCGGCAGCACCGCACGGAGCCCACCGTCGTGCGGTGCGGCCGCGACCCACGCGGTCTGCAGGCGCGCCGAGCGCAGCGCGAGCTCGACGGGCTCGCTGCCGACCAGCGTCAGCACGACCGCCTCGGCGGTCAGCTCCAGGCCGGCCAGCGTGACCAGGGCGTCGGGGTCGGTGTCGGGCCGACGGCGCTCCGGCGCTCCTGCCCGGCGCAGCAGCCGCAGCCCCTCGTGCGGCACCCAGGTGGGGCGCACCGCGTGGCCCGGCACGCCCCCGCCGAGCAGCAGCCCCGCCGAGCCGTCGATGACCCGGGTCTGCAGGACCTCGGTGCGGGTCGTGCCGGCCGCCGTGTGCTCGACGAGCACCCGGAAGACCTGCTCGCCGACCGGCCGGTCGGCGCCCTCGGGCAGCGGGAGCGTCGTGACGTCGACGTCGACGGCGAAGCCGCAGTCACCGAGGTCCTCGTAGCTCCGCGCCGCCCAGACGTCGGCCGTGTCGTCGGCGACGGGCTCGGTCGGCAGCGGCCAGCGACGACCCGTGCCCTCCTCCTCGAGCAGGACCACGGTGCTGGCAGCCGGGTCGGCCGCGGTGAGGTAGTCGACGAAGGCATTGCCCTCGAGGCGCAGCGTGCGGTCGTCGAGCCAGCGCAGCGCCCGCAGCCGGGTGTGCGGCTGCAGCTCGTGCGGCGAGAGACGGGTGATGAGCTCGGCGTCGGACCCGAGCCCCTCGAGCTCGTCGGAGACCACCCGGGGCACCCCGTCGACCAGCTCGTACTGCATGCCGGCCCGGCTGGCGTGGGCGTAGCGCTCGAACCTCGTGGCGCTGGCGAAGTCCTGCCGCACGCACAGCGAGGTGAGCACCCGCTCGGTCACCGGCACGTCGGCCCAGGTGTCGGCGTCGGCGTCGGCCATCAGCGCGCCGACCGCGGGGCTGAGCCCCTCCCAGGTCTGCGGACCGAGCACCAGGCTGAAGCGGATCAGGTCGGCGACCACGGTGACCAGCGAGCCACGCAGGTGGGCCTGCACCGCCCCGGGGTCGTCCCGCAGCACCCGGCTGGCCTCGACCAGCCGGTCGAGGCGGTCGTGGGCGAGAGCCGGGTCGCGCTGCGAGCGCTGCGTCAACGACCCCCGGTCGGGGCGCTGGTGCACCCGGTAGGCCGTGCCGGGGTGCACCTCCGCCCGCCACCCGGTGCACCCGACCTGGGCGAGCAGGACGTGGTGCGGGAAGGCGGTCTGCTCGGCGAAGCGCAGGCCGGCCGACCCCCACGACGTACGGCGGAACACGCGCGCGCCGAGGTAGGGGTGTGCCAGCAGCTGCGGCTCCTCGCGCACCACGAGCCCGCTCGCCGGCACGGGCAGCACCGCGCCGAGCCACCCCGGTCGCTCGTAGCGGCCGCGGTACTGCACCGCGACGCCCCCCACGGCGACGTCGGACCCGGAGCGCTCGAGCGCCTCGACGAGCCGGCGGTAGCCCTCCGGGGTGACGTCGTCGTCGGCGTCGCAGAAGGTGAGGTAGGCACCCCGGGCGGCCGCGACGCCCGCGTTGCGCGCCGCGCCCACCGTGGGCGGGCCCTCGTGGGGCAGGACGGACACCAGGCGCCGGCCGCGCGCGACCTCGGCCGCGACGGACGCGGCGGCGGCGTCGTCGCGGTGCACCACCAGCAGCACCTCGAGCGGCGACCAGCGCTGCTGCATCAGGCTCTCGACGCAGCGTTCCAGGGTCTCGGCTGCGTCGTGCACCGGCACCACCACGCTCAGCAGCGGATGCCCCCAGGCCCGCTGCCGCCGTCGCACCGCACGGGCGACGCGCAGCGCTGCCTCGCGACCTCGTCGCACACCCTGCACCGCGTGTCCACCCTTCACCCGGCACCGGACGGTACGCGATGCTACGGACATGCGTCGTCATGCTAGACAGCCGACCCCTGTCTCCCCGCGACCCGCGACGGCCCCGGCCACGGCAGGCGACGCGCCGGGCCACGCAGACGGCAACCCGCTGCCCGCCGGTCGCTACCTGTCGCTGACCCCGCGGATCCTGCCGGACGCCGGGGGCCAGACCCGCGCGATCCTGCTACGCAACCGGATCTTCACCACGGCGGGCTCGCAGGCGGCGGTGCTCACCGTCTCCGCGACCGCCGAGCACGGCGCGCGGGGCGAGCTGCTCACCGAGCGGGGCCTGCTGCTGCCCGGCACGGGGTGGCTGAACCTCTTCGAGCACTACCGCGGCACCGACTGGGCCGACGCCGGCTACGACCTCGCCCCGCCCGAGGAGCTGCCGCCCGCGCCGGGACGGCTGGTCGACGAGGAGCCCCACGAGGACGGCACCCTGTGGCGGCGCCGCTACCTGCGCGACGACGACACCTCGTCGTGGGAGTACCTCCGCCCCGACGGCTCGGTCTTCGTCCGGGTCCCGCCGTTCTCCTTCGACGACCCGACCACCTGGACCCGACGGGTGCAGCTGGTCTCGCGCGAGGGCGCCCTGGTCGGCACCCTCCCGGGCCGCGCGGCCTGGATCCGGCGCTGGCTGCAGGAGCTGACGGCGGAGCCGGCCGGCGGGCCGACCTTCGTGATGCTCGACTCCCGGTTCATGGTGCCGGTGATGGCGCCGCTCGACGTCCCCGACGCCCACCTCGTCTACCTGATGCACAACATCCACGTCAGCGACGACCGCCGCTGGGACCGGCCGCTGGGGCTGCCGTACGAGCGCGTGCTCGCCAGCGCCGACCACCTCGACGCCTTCGTCACCCTCACCTCCCGGCAGGGCGAGGACATCGCCCGGGTGCGCGGCCGCGCCGCGAACACCTACGTCGTGCCCAACCCGGTCGACATCCCCGAGCAGCCCGACGGGGTGACCCGTGACCCCGGCCAGGTCACGGTGGTGGCCCGGCTGACCAAGCAGAAGCGGCTGCGCGACGCGGTCGTGGCGGCCGACCGGGCCCACCAGTCCTCCCCCGACCTGCGGCTCGACATCTTCGGACGCGGCTCGACCGAGCACACCCTGCGCGAGATCGTCGAGCGTCGCGGCATCGAGGACGTCGTCACCTTCCGTGGCCACGACCCGCGCGCCCGCGAGCAGCTGTGGCGCTCGTCGGCCTTCCTGCTCACCAGCCGCTTCGAGGGCTACCCGCTGGCCACCCTCGAAGCGATGAGCCACGGCTGCCCGGTGGTGGCGTACGACGTGAAGTACGGCCCGCGCGAGCAGATCACCCACGGCGTCGACGGGTTCCTCGTCGAGCCCGGCGACATCCCCGGGCTCGCGCGCCACCTGGTGCAGCTGACGACCGACCCCGAGCTGGTCGCCCGGATGAGCGCCGCCGCGCGGGCCAAGGCCGAGCGGCACGGCGTCGCCGCCTTCCTCGCCGACTGGGCACGCGTCTTCGAGGGCGTCCTGGCCGACGCCCCCGGGCGGGTCAGCGTGACCGGCTGCGAGGTCGAGGTGGAGCGGCTGCGCGTCGGTCGCGGTCGCCGCGGCACCCGCCCCGGAGGGCGCGGACCCGACGAGCGGCTCGAGCTGCGGGCGAGCGTGCGGCTCACCACCACCGCCGGCCCCGCCGACCCCGACGAGACCACGGCGACGCTCGTGGCCGTGCACGCCGGGTCGGGCCGCTTCGCCGAGCTCCCGGTCACCACGCGTCGCCGCGGCGACCGGCTGCACCTGCGCACCACGACGACGCTCGCCGAGGTCGTCGACGGCGCCGACGAGGCGGGCGACGAGGTCCGGCTCGTCGTCTTCGTCGCCCACCGCAACGCCGTGCGCCGGGTCGTCCTGCCCCGCGAGGAGCCACGCCCCGGCGGCGTCGAGGTGGGCTACGACGAGGCCGGCTGGCGCCTCGACGTGCGACCGGCACCGGCCCCGGTCGGGCGGGCCCGCCGGGCGGCGGACCGGGTGCGCGGTCGCCTCAGGCGGGCGCTGCGCCGGGGCTGACCCGGGCGCTCGCCTCCAGCCACGCCTGCTGGGCGGGCGCCGTCTCGCGCCCCCACGGGTGCGGGCGCGACGCCCAGTGCAGCAACCGGGGCTGCTCCTCGACCAGACGGTCGGGCACGACGTGCCAGGCCCGCGGGACGCGGGTGCGGTGCGGGCCGGCCAGCACGTGCATGGCCTCGCGCGGGAGCAGGTCGAAGGTGTGCGCGAGGTCGAGGGCCTGTCCGGTCACCCCCTCCCGTCGCCACGCCGCGAGGTCGAGCACCAGCACGTCGAGCTCGAAGCTGGAGAAGTCGAAGTCGTGGCGCGCGTGCGCGACCCGGCGCAGCTCGGTGGCGACCGCGGTGCGCTCGCGGAGCCGGTCGCCCGCCCGGTGCACCACGGCGAAGCCGCTCGCGTCGGGGTCGCCCGGCACGTCGTTGGCCGCCCACCACGTCTCGCCGAGGTCGATCCGGGCGAGCTCGGTGACGTCGCCACGCACGAGGCCGGCCAGGGGCACCACCACGACCCGCTCGGCCGTGTCGGGCAGCAGCGCGGGCAGCAGCAGCTTGGCGAGGTGCTCGCGCTGCACCGGCCCACCGCGGCGCGGCAGCCAGGCGGAGAGGTCGGGCACGGCGACGTACGTCGCCCCGTGACCGGCCGGCACCACGTCAAGCAGGTCGGGCCCGCCCTCGCCGGTCGTGTCGAGGAACCACACGTGCAGCGGCCCGCTGGTGGTGCGGGCGAGGGAGTCGAGCACCACCTGGAGCTGCGGGCGCCGGGCGCCGTCACCGACGACGGCGACGTGCGTCGCCCCGTCGGGGGCCGCGGCCACCTCGACCGCGTCGCGCCGCATGCCCTCGACCACCGCATCGGTCGAGGGGGCCTGCTCGAGCTGGGCCGGGGCGGCCCGCCGGGCGCGCGCCGCCTCGACGTCGTCGGCGCAGAGCTCGCGCCAGCGGGCGTAGACCTCGGCCTCGGGCGCGCCGGCCAGGGCCAGGTCGAAGACCGCCTGCAGCCGCGTGTTGATGCCGTCGCGGATCGCGTGGAAGGCGTCGTCGTCGATGTTCGACAGGCCGGCGAAGCGGATGTCGGCGGGGTTCTTGGGCCGGAAGTCGACCGTCGCGCCGAGCGAGCGCTCGGGCAGGTAGCAGTGCAGCCGCGAGGTCACGACCGACGAGTGCTCGTCGCGGTAGGTCTGCAGCAGCTGCATCGCGATGCGCATGTTGTCGGTGAAGCTGCGGAAGCGCACGGCGTCGGCGCTGTGCTTGTAGACGGCGGCGTCGGGGCCGGCGGCCTCGGCCTCCTCGGGCGAGTCGACGTACGCCACGGGTCCGTGCGGCGCCGCGGTCGCGACCGGGAAGACGCTGTCGACGGTGGTCGTCATGCAGCCGGAGAAGAACGCGGGCACGCCCACCGAGAGCAGGATGTCGACCGTCGTCCAGTCGCGGCAGCCGACGGGGCCGTGCTCGCGCATCCAGGCGATGGCCTCCGGGGTGAGGATGCCGCGCTTGTTGCAGTGGAACGACACGAAGATCGGTCGCAGGTTGCGGTGCATTGGCAGGCCGTAGCGGACGCCGAAGATCGCGTGCATGTACCAGCCGAAGGCGAGCACCCAGGTGCCGTCGGGCACCTCGTTGTACTCGGTGGAGTCACGGTCGACGGTGAGCAGCTGCACCCGCCCGGACGCGCCGGGGAGCCGGCGGTGCTCGGGGACCCGCGCCGCCAGCTCCTCCACGAGCCCGACCAGCTCGTCGGGGCCGGTGAACTCGAGACCCTGGCGTCGCACCAGGTGTCCGAGGCTGGCCAGCGTCTGCACGTGGTCGCCGATGTTGGCCGACGCGCGTCGGCGGCCGGGGTGGTCGTAGTCGACCACCGCGAAGCTGACGTCGCCCTCGCGCGCCAGGCCGGGCTGGTCGGGGCTGCGGTCGATCCACCGGGCGACCCAGTCGCGCCGCGAGCGGGTCTCGCCGTCGACCTCCCCCGCCTCCGCGACCGACGCGTCGACGTGGGCGAACAGGTCGCGCGCGAGGTCGAGGTGCCCGTGGGCGAAGACGAGCTCGAGCAGCGCCATCCACGCCGCGGGCGTGCGGGAGGCGGGGGGCTCCTGCAGCAGCCCGCGCACCTCGCCGACGACCTCGTCGGGGGCGTGCAGCAGGCCGGCGTCGAGGTACTCGGCGGCGACGAGCCGCGACCAGACCTCCGCGGGCAGCGAGCCGAGGTGCTGCCACGCCAGCTCGCGGTTGCCCCGTGCGGTGGCGACCACCCCGGCGCAGGCCCGGCCGACCTGCTCGGTCTCGGGCTCCGCCTCGAGGCTGGTGGCCAGGGCGACGGCGCCGTGCGTCTCGCCCCGCTCGAGCAGCTCGCGCACCTGCGCCACGGCCCGCTCGCCGAGCGAGCCGCCCTCGCGCAGCGTGCGCCAGAGGTCCTGGGACCGGGGCCCGGGTCGGGCTGGGGCGGCGGGCTCGGGCTCCGGGGCGTGGCCGAGGGCGTCGACGACCTTGTCGCGCAGCGGACGCAGCCGCCGCTTGGCGGGCTCGGGGACCTGCGAGACGGCGCGGCGGAAGTGGGAAGGCATGGGGTCCTCGTGGGTCGTGGGCGTCAGCGGCGGGCGAGGTGCACCTTGGCGCGGCGCTCCAGGGCGAGCTCGTCGTGGTCGCGCACGTAGTCGTTGACGGCGTCACGACAGCCGGACCACTTGTAGTAGTCGTCGATGACGATGCGGCTCCGGGGCACCAGGTGCGGGGCGATCCGCTCCAGGCAGACCATGGTGGAGTCGTACCAGTCACCGTCGAGGTGCGCGAGGGCGACGGGACCCGACACGTGCACCGTGTCCTCGAACAGGCCCCGCACCAGCTCGACGTTGGCAGCCTCGGGCGCGACCCCGTGGCGGGCGAAGGACGCCGCGACCTCGTCGTAGAGGTTGTCGCGGTAGCCGTAGTAGGTCGAGCCGCCGACGCCGCGGGCCCCGCCGGCCGCGATGGTCTCGTAGCGCTGGCGCACGTCGGCACCGTCGGCCTCGCCCGGCGGGGGGATCATGCCGAAGACGTCGAAGACCCGCATCGGGCGGGCGGGGTCCTTCGCGGCCGCCATGACGATGGCGGACCCGCCCAGGGCGGTGCCGCACTCCAGGATCTCGCCCTCGAGCCCGGCGACGTCGGCGTGCACCGCCAGCTTGGCGAGGGCACCGAGGTTGGCCTCGCTGAGGTAGGACAGGCCCTCCGCACGGACGGCACGGATGACGTCGTGCACGCGCTCGGGCAGCTCGATCTCGGGGAACGGGTCGCGCACGGAGGCGCGGGTGCGCTTGAGGTCCTCCCGGACGCGGCCGAGCTTCTGCTCCAGCTCGCCCACCTGCGACCGGAGCGCCTCGACGTCGCCTCCGGCGGGGGTCAGCCGTCGACGGATGCCGTCGACGGTGCCCGAGATCGTGCGCCTGCCTCGCGTCATGAACCTGTCCTCCCGGGTGACCGGCGAGCAGCCTAACGCCCACGGCCGGTCTCCCCCGCGAGCGACTCCCGGACGGCCTCGACCATCGAAACGGACAAAACGGTGATCGGCGTCTCGAAATCTGGTGCATACTCCAAAAACCGATCTTTGGAGTGAACGTGACGAATCAGCTCGTGCGCCGCCTGGCCACCGCTCTCTGCGCCCTCGCCGTGCTCGCCGTGCTCGCCCTGCACGCCGTCCCGTCGTCGGGTGCCGCCGCCCCGACGCAGCTGCGCGTCGGCAGCTTCAACATCTCGGGGGTCCACGGCGACTCCTCGGCCTCGGGAGACCGCAAGGTGTGGCGCGAGCGGCGCGGCCGCGTCGTCAACCAGATCATCTCCCGCAAGCTCGCGGTCGTCGGCCTGCAGGAGGCGAACCCGAGCGCGACGTACGCCTCGCGGCTCGTCGACCGCAGCACCACCACGCAGTACGACGACCTCGTGAGCGGCCTGAACGCCGCGGGCGGCAACTACGCCGTCACCACCGCCGCGCCGTACAACTGCGCCCGCGCGGCGAGCAGCTACCGCTGCGACTACCGCGACCAGGGCAGCGCGCTGTCGAACCGCATCATCTTCGACCGCGGCCTGCTCAGCGTCGTGAGCAAGGGCTCGATGAAGTACGCCGCCCAGACGGCCGGCAAGTACGACCGCTACCTCGAGTGGGCCGTCTTCTCGGTGCGCGCGACCGGCAAGCGGTTCCTGTTCACCAACACCCACCTCGACCCCTACAGCGTCGCGAACCGCGAGGCGCAGTGGCGCGAGGCCCTGGTGAAGACCTCGCAGCTGCGCGGCTCGATGCCCGTCATCTCCGTGGGCGACTACAACTCGCACAAGTTCTCGCCGTGGGCCGAGCGGATGCTGCCGATGACCAAGCAGTACGGCATCACCGACGCCCTCAACCAGGGCTTCCGCCAGAACCCGTCACGCGCCCCGCGCGCCGAGAAGGTCGTCAACGCCTGGCTCGGCTCGTTCAACGGCTACAAGCGCGACATGCGCGGGTGGTCCTACGAGGACAACAAGTCCAAGCAGGGCAACCACATCGACTGGGTCTTCGCCAGCGACGGGCTGCGCATCCTCGACTACGAGGTGGTGGCGTGGTTCGACGCGAAGAGCCTGCGCGTCAAGAGCGTCTTCCCCTCCGACCACAACCTCGTCAGGGCGACGGTGGTGCTGCCGGCGAGCTGAGCCGGCGCTCGAGGGCGTCGACCTGGGCGGTCAGGCGGCCGACCTCCGTCTCGAGGCGGGCGATCCGCTTGTGCTGTCGGTCGGCGCGCTCCTGCAGCGTGCGCACGACGCGCACCAGGGCGAGCGGGTTGGGTGCCCTCACCTAGCGGACCTCGGCACGCGGCGCGAGGTGCTCGCGGCCCGCCTGCGCACCCCGCTGAGAGCCTGGCTGGGACCCCCACTGGGCCAGCTCGACCACGTCGGGGTCGTGCCGCGCGACGCTCGCCAGGGTCTGCGCCTCGGCCAGCCGGGCCTCGGCTGCCTCGGCCCGCTCGCGCTGGCGCTCGAGCGCTCCCTGGAGCTGGCGGCGGTCGAGGTTGGCCTGGGCGAGCCGCTCGGTGATCGCGGTCGTGAGCTCGGCGTGCTCGGCGGCCCGCGTCGAGAACAGGTCGCGGTAGGCCATGGCGGCCGCGGCCCGGTCGGCGGCGTTCTCGCGACGCGACTGCGCCACCTCGGTCCACATCATCCGCAGCGCCGCCCACGAGAGCACCAGGGCCGAGACCGACGCCAGGCTGAGCCACAGCGGCGAGCGGGTCGGCAGGCTCAGCAGCACCAGGACGGTGGCCGTCGAGAGCAGCGAGACCGCCACGCTCACGCGCACGCTGCGTTGCCGGCGTCGTCGGGGAGAGCGCTGCGGCGTCGCTGCCATGTCCGGAGCGTAGGCCCCTACCGCTCGGGCCCCCGGACGCGACACGCGTGCTCCAGCAGCAGCGCCGCACCCGTCATGGCCAGCGCCGCCAGGGCCGCCAGCGCGCTGCGCAGCAGGCGCTGCTCGGCCGCCGGGGTGCCGACCCCGAGCTGCGCGAGCGCGTAGCCGGCGTACCCGCCGAGGAGCAGCGCGCCGACCAGGGCGCAGGCCTTGCCGAGCACGAGCCGGTTGACCGCCTGGTGGGCCGCCAACCGCGTGCGGTCGCGCCGTACGACGCGTCGGGTCGCCCAGGCGGTGCCGAGCAGGGCCGCGGCCAGGAACGCGATCAGCCCCACCGCGGGCCAGGTGACCGGCGGCTGCGGGAGGCCGAGGCGCAGGGCTCCGGCGCGCAGCAGCCACCCGAGGACCAGCCCGACGGCGACGAGCACCGCCAGCACGGCGTGACCGGTCGGCCGGACGGTGCCCGACGGCTCGTCGCCGGGCGGCTCGGCCGTCACGGGCTCAGTGCAGCTCGAGCTCGACGTCGTCGCGGCGGGTGACACCGTCACGACCGACCTGCTCGAGCAGGTCGGCGACGCTGCCGGCGTCGGGGATCTCGGCGTCGGGCTCGAGGTCGTGCCAGGGCGCGAGCACGAAGGCCCGCTCGGCCGCGCGCGGGTGCGGGAGCGTCAGCTCGGGCTCGTGGGCCCGACGGTCGCCGAGCACGATGAGGTCGACGTCGAGCGTGCGCGGCTCGTTGGCCAGGCCGCTGCGCTCGCGGCCGTAGGCGGCCTCGACGGCGAGGGCGCGCTCGAGCAGCACCGGCGCGGAGAGCGTGGTGTCGAGCAGCACGACCGCGTTGAAGAAGCTCTCGGAGCCCTCGGGGGCGTCGACCGGCTCGGTCTCGTAGACCGCGGAGACCGAGGTCACCCACACCTCGGGGGTGTCGGAGAGCGAGTCGAGCGCGCCCTGCAGGGTGGCGAGCCGGTCGCCGAGGTTGGACCCGAGGGAGACGACCGCCCGCCGGATCGGACGCATCTCGCCGGTGAGGCTGTCGGCGTCGACGATGTTGGGGTTGGGTGACTCGGTCACGGACGGCTCCTGGTGATCGTGAGGGACACGTCGTCGAATCGGGCCTGGACGGGGGCGTGCGGCTTGTGCACGGTGACCTCCACCCGGGCCACGCCCTCAGGTCGCAGGCAGGCCTGCGCGATCCGGTCGGCGAGGGTCTCGATGAGGTCGACGGGCTCGCCCTCGACGACCGCGCGGACCTGGTCGGTCAGCGCGCCGTAGTCGACGGTGTCGGCGAGGTCGTCGCTGGCCGCGGCCCGCGCGGAGTCGACGTCGAGCGCGAGGTCGACGACGAACTCCTGCCCGTCGCGGCGCTCGTGCGCGAACACCCCGTGGTGCCCCGTGAAGCGGAGGCCGCGGACACGGAGGACGTCCGGGGCGGGCGCAGCGGTCTGGCTCATCGGGGCCGACCCTACCGGGGGGCTCGAGACCAGCGACGGGCCACCCGACAGGCGTCCCTGCTGCCCCGCACCTCGTGCACGCGCACCCCCCAGACCCCCTGCAGCGCCGCGAGCGTGGTCAGGGCGACGCCGGCGTCCTCGCGCTGGTCGACCGCCCGGGGGGTGCCGTCGGCGTCGGCCAGCAGCGTGCCGAGGAACGACTTGCGGCTCGAGCCGAGCAGCAGCGGCAGCCCCAGCTCGTCGAGGGCGTCGAGCCGGCCGAGCAGCTCCCAGTTGTGCGCGGCGGTCTTGGCGAAGCCCAGGCCGGGGTCGAGCACCAGCCGTTCGCGCGCGATCCCCGCCGCCAGCGCCTCCTCGACCCGCGCGGCCAGCTCGTCGCGCACCTCGGCGGCCACGTCGTCGTACGCCGCGTGCTGCTGCATCGTGTCGCTGTGGGCGCGCCAGTGCATCGCGACGTACGCCGCCCCCCGCGCGGCCACCACGGCGAGCACCTCGGGGTCGGCGAGCCCGCCGGAGACGTCGTTGACCATGACCGCCCCCGCGGCGAGCGCCGCGTCGGCGACCTCGTGGCGCATGGTGTCGACCGAGACCGCCGCGCCCGCCGCGACGAGGCGCTCGATCACCGGGACCACGCGGTCGAGCTCCTCCGCGACCAGCGGCCGGGTCGCGCCCGGGCGGGTGGACTCGCCGCCGACGTCGAGCAGGTCGGCGCCCTGCGCGAGCAGGGCGACGCCGTGGGCGGCGGCGGCCTCGGTGTCGGCCCAGCGGCCGCCGTCGGAGAACGAGTCGGGCGTGACGTTGACGACGCCCATGAGCAGCGGGCGCTCGCGGTGCGGGAGGCCCTCGGCCCAGTCGGAGACGGGCACGACGGCGTCCTGCGGGTCGTCGACGGCCCGCTCGCTCATCGCGCCTGGATCAGCGACATGGCCTCCGCACGCGTCGCCGGGCGGTGCATCTGGCCGCGCACGGCGGAGGTGATGGTGCGGGCGCCGGCCTTGCGGACGCCGCGCATGGTCATGCACAGGTGCTCGGCCTCGATGACGACGATGACGCCGCGCGGCTCGAGGATCTCGACGATGGCGTCGGCGACCTGGGTGGTCAGCCGCTCCTGCACCTGCGGGCGCTTGGCGAAGACGTCGACCACCCTGGCGAGCTTCGACAGGCCGGTGATCTTGCCGTTGCCGTTGGGGATGTAGCCGACGTGGGCGACGCCGGTGAACGGCACCAGGTGGTGCTCGCACATCGACCACAGCTCGATGTCGCGCACCAGCACCATCTCGTCGTGGCCGAGGTCGAAGGTCGTGCTCAGGACGTCCTCGGGGCGCTGGTGCAGCCCGAGGGTGAGCTCGGCGTACGCCCGGGCGACGCGGGCCGGGGTGTCCCTCAGGCCCTCACGGTCGGGGTCCTCGCCGATCGCGAAGAGCAGCTCGCGCACCGCGCGCTCGGCGCGGTCGTGGTCGAACGCGGCGACGGCACCCTGGCCCTCGCCCACGGGGTCGATGCCCACCGGCTCAGCCCTCCCGGCCCACGGGGCCCGCACCAGGGGTGGGCGGGGTCGGCGGCGTGCCGCCGGGAGCGGTGTCGCCGTGGGTGTCGCCGCCGGCTCCGGGAGGCGTCAGCACGACGGCACCCTCCTCCTCCGGCACCGCGCCCTCGGCCGCCGCGCGGCGGACCCGCTCGGGGATCTCGACCGGCGGGAGGTCGGAGGGGTGGCGCGTGGGCGAGCCCGTCCAGGCCGGACGGCGCTCGCGCAGCCGCAGCGGCTCGAAGACGCGTGCGACGCCCTCCTTGTCGAGGGTCTCCTTCTCCATCAGCTCGAGCACCAGCGCGTCGAGGACGTCGCGGTTCTCCTCGAGGATGTCGAAGGCCTCCTGGTGGGCCGAGGCGAGCAGCTTCTTGGTCTCTTCGTCGACCACCGCGGCGACGTCCTCGGAGTAGTTGCGGCTGTGGCCCATGTCGCGGCCCAGGAACGGCTCGCCGCCGCTCTCGCCGAGCTTGATCGCGCCCAGCCGCTCGGTCATGCCGTACTGGGTGACCATCGCACGGGCCAGCGACGTCGCCTTCTCGATGTCGTTGCCGGCGCCGGTGGTCGGGTCGTGGAAGACCATCTCCTCGGCCGCACGGCCGCCCAGCATGTAGGCGAGCTTGTCGAGCATCTCGGAGCGGGTCTGGGAGTACTTGTCCTCGTCGGGCAGCACCATCGTGTAGCCGAGCGCCCGGCCCCGGGGCAGGATCGTGATCTTGTGCACCGGGTCGGTGCCGGGCAGCGCCGCGGCGACCAGGGCGTGGCCGCCCTCGTGGTAGGCCGTGATGAGCCGCTCCTGCTCGCTCATCAGGCGGGTGCGCTTCTGCGGACCGGCGATGACGCGGTCGATCGCCTCGTCCATCGAGTCCTTGTCGATCTGCAGCTTGTTGGCGCGCGCGGTCAGCAGCGCGGCCTCGTTGAGCACGTTGGCGAGGTCGGCGCCGGAGAAGCCGGGGGTACGCCGCGCGACCGAGCGCAGGTCGACGTCGTCGCCGATCGGCTTGCCCCGGGCGTGGACGCCGAGGATCTGCTCGCGACCCTGCAGGTCGGGGGCGTCGACGGAGATCTGACGGTCGAAGCGGCCCGGACGCAGCAGCGCCGGGTCGAGGATGTCGGGGCGGTTGGTGGCGGCGATGAGGATGACGCCGCCGCGCACGTCGAAGCCGTCCATCTCGACCAGCAGCTGGTTGAGGGTCTGCTCGCGCTCGTCGTGGCCGCCGCCCATGCCGGCGCCGCGGTGACGACCCACCGCGTCGATCTCGTCGATGAAGACGATGGCCGGGGCGTTCTCCTTGGCCTGCTCGAACAGGTCGCGCACCCGGGAGGCACCGACGCCGACGAACATCTCGACGAAGTCGGAGCCCGAGATCGAGTAGAACGGCACGCCCGCCTCGCCGGCGACGGCGCGCGCGAGCAGCGTCTTGCCGGTGCCGGGGGCGCCGTACAGCAGCACGCCCTTGGGGATCTTGGCGCCGACGGCCTGGAACTTCGCCGGCTCCTGCAGGAACTCCTTGATCTCGCCGAGCTCCTCGATGGCCTCGTCGTTGCCGGCGACGTCGGCGAACGTCGTCTTCGGCATGTCCTTGCTGATCAGCTTGGCCTTGGACTTGGCGAACTGCATCACGCGCCCGCCGCCGCCCTGCACGTTGTTGAGCAGGAAGAGGAACAGCCCGACCAGCAGCAGGATCGGGATGAAGGTCCAGAAGATCTGGCCGAACACGCTCGGCCGGGGGTTCTCGACGTTGTAGCTCTCGAGGTCACCCGCGGCCTCCTGCCGCTGCGCCTCGCGCAGCAGGCCCTGCTGCTGGCCGGCCACCCAGGTCGAGATGACCTTGTCGCCGTTGTCGAGCGTGGCCTCGATGCGCTGCTCGCCGCCGTCGACGAAGGTGATCCGATCGACGTCGCCGGCGCTGAGCCGCTCGACCATGGTCGAGGTGCGGACCTCCTGCTCCCCGGCGTTGGGGACGAGGTAGCTGAGGGCGAGCAGGACGCCCGCGACCGCGACGACGATCCACAGCCAGGGGCTCCGCGCGTACTTCTTCACGCGCGTCATCCTCTCAGGTCGGCAAACCGGGGCTGCCGCAGAGGTTGCTCAGGAGTAGACGTGCGGCGCCAGGGTCCCGATGTCGCGCAGGTTGCGGTAGCGCTCCTGGTAGTCGAGGCCGTAGCCGACGACGAACTCGTTCGGGATCTCCCAGCCGACGTACTTGACGTCGACGTCCATCTTGGCGGCCTCGGGCTTGCGCAGCAGCGTGCCGATCTCGACGCTCGCGGGGTTGCGGCTGGCGAGGTTGCTCGTGAGCCAGCTCAGCGTCAGACCGGTGTCGATGATCTCGTCGACGATGAGCACGTGGCGCCCGGAGATGTCGGTGTCGAGGTCCTTGAGGATGCGCACGACGCCGCTGCTCTTGGTGCCCGAGCCGTAGGACGAGACCGCCATCCAGTCGATCTCGACGTGGCGGTCGAGGGCGCGGGCGAGGTCGGCCATGACCATGACCGCGCCGCGCAGCACGCCCACGAGCAGGAGGTCCTGGCCCTCGTAGTCGCGCTCGATCTGGCGGGCCATGTCGGCCAGCTTCGCCTGGATCTGCTCCTCGGTGAACATCACGTCCACCAGGTCGTCGTGCACCGCGCTGGCGTCCATGGCGCTCACGATCCCACACGCGCCGGGGTGGAATGCCGGGGGCGGGGGCCGACGTTCCACCACCATGCGCCTCTCCGTGCTCGACCTCGTGCCCGTCCGCTCCGACCAGACCTCCGGCGACGCCCTCGCCGCCAGCGTCGAGCTGGCGCGCACGGCCGACGAACTGGGCTTCGAGCGCTACTGGGTGGCCGAGCACCACAACATGCCGGCCGTCGCCGCGACCAACCCTCCCGTGGTGATCGGCCTGCTGGCCGCCGCGACCTCCCGCATCCGGGTCGGGTCGGGCGGCGTGATGCTGCCCAACCACGCTCCGCTGGTGGTCGCCGAGCAGTTCGCGCTGCTCGAGGCGGCGTACCCGGGCCGCATCGACCTCGGCATCGGCCGCGCCCCCGGCTCCGACCCGGTCACCTCGTGGGCGCTGCGCCACGGCGCGGGCGGCGTCACCGACGAGGCCGTCGCGCGGTTCCCGCAGTACGTCGAGGAGGTGCTCGCGATGATGACGCCCGGCGGCGTCGGGCTCGACGTCAACGGGCGCACCCACCCGCTGCGCGCCACGCCGCACGCCACCTCGGTGCCGCCGGTGTGGCTGCTCGGCTCCTCCGACTACTCCGCCCGGCTGGCCGCGCAGATGGGGCTGCCGTACGTCTTCGCCCACCACTTCTCCGGGCAGGGGACGGCCGAGGCGCTCTCGCTGTACCGCCGCTCGTTCCAGCCGTCGGAGGAGCTGGCCGAGCCGCGCACCTTCCTCACCGTCAACGCCGTCGTCGCGCCCACCCGCGAGGAGGCGCTCGACCTGGCCCGCCCCAACCTGACCGCGATGGTCGCCCTGCGCACCGGCCGCCCCCTGCTCCCCCAGCCGCTCGTGCCCGACGCCCACGTCGCCCCCGAGCACCAGGGCCTCGCCGACGCGATGCTCGAGCGCTGGGTCATCGGCGACCCCGAGTCCGCCGCCAAGCAGGTGCGCCAGCTCGCCGCCGACCTCGACGTCGACGAGGTCATGCTCCACCCCGTCGCCGGCGCCGTGCCCGGCACCGACCCCCGCACCTCCCCCTCCCGCTCGACCACCCTCCGCCTGCTGAGCGAGGCGCTCTGAGGGAGTGCGGATTACCCGGTCAGCCGGGTAATCGGCTACTTGTCGACTGTTGCAACAGCCGACAAGTAGCTGGAAAGCGCGCCCAGTAGCGGCGTCAGGCGTGGATGGCCGCGCCGCCCAGGACTGCCAGGATCATCGCGACCGTCTCGCGCGGCCGTTCGAGGTCGGCCCAGGTGATGCGGATGCAGCGCCAGCCGGTCGCTCGAGCGATCGCCTCCTCGCGGCGTTTCTCCCGCAGCACCGCGTCGACGACGCTCTCGCCGGGTCTGCGGTGCTTCAGGTACTTCTCCCGACCGTCGAACTCGAGCCAGACGCCGAGGTCCGGCCAGGCGAAGTCCAGGCGTACGTCGCGCCCGTCCGGCAGCTCCAGTCTCAGCTGCGGCACGGCGCGCGGGACTCCGCCGGCGTACATCATGAAGAAGGTCCGCGACTCCGCGACGTTCTCGCGGGTGCCGTCGGCGAGGCGGATGCAGACGTCGGACGACAGCGTGCCCGGCCACTGCTCCATGCGCAGCCGCACTTCCTCCAGCTGCCGCTTCGACACGAGCTGGCGGCGCAGGAAGTCGTCGACCACGGGCAGGGCGTGCGCGGTGTCGACCACCGAGGTGAGGTCGACGCACGTCCGGGCTGGCGACGTGACCGCAAGACCGTCGACCACGGTGACGTCGTCCTGGTGCAGCCGTCCACGGTGCAGGGTCCGTCTGGGCTGCCTGCGGGCCGACCGCCCGTCACGTCTGGTCAGGTGCACCTCGACCAGTGGCAGCTGCCATGTCGGACCCCGGTGGAGCACGACCGCGCTGAGGTGCGAGGCGACCACCTCGGCGCGGGACTTTCGCATCACACCGCGGACGACGAGCCGGTAGCGACCAGTGTCGTCCAGCGTGCGCCAGCGCTCGCGGTCCACGTAGATCCCCGGCAGCTCGCGACGCAGCTGCTTGGCCCGGACGGCCGCCCGGAGGTCCTGGTCATCACACCCCGCTGCGAGCGCGTCGGCGCGCATCAGGAGTCCGTCGGCTGTCATGGCTGAGATGAGTCCTGGGTGCATGGTCGGAAGCATCGGCACTCAGGACCCGTCTCGGGGGGCCGAGCGTCGTACCTGTGGAGAACCTCGCCCCGGCGCGTCAGTCCACAGGCTCGTGGTGACTCGACGTGGCGACCTTTTCGGTGACTTGTCGGCTGTTGCAACACGCGCCACGTCACTGATTACCCGCTCAGCCGGGTAATCAGGGCTCGGTCGGGCCGAAGGTGAGGTGGGGGCCGGAGCGGGAGGCGGTGAGGTGGCCGGGGAGGCGGACGAGGCGGGGGTCGCGGTCGGAGGAGAGCACGAGGTCGTCGACGGCGACGACGTGGGCGCGGGTGAGCTCGCCGGGGAGGGCGCCGGCGGCCAGCGCGGCGAGTCGTACGACGCGTCGGCGCACGGCGGGCGGGAGCGGGCGGAGGTCGGCGACGGGCAGGTCGGGGTGGTTCGCGAGCCAGTCGTCGGCCTGGTCGTCGAGGGCGTCGACGTCCTCCCTCACCGACGTCGCGGTGCGGGCCAGCGCCGCGGCGACGCCGGGGCCGAGCGACTGCTCGAGCAGCGGCATCACGTCGTGGCGGATGCGGGAACGCACGAAGCGGGGGTCGGTGTTGTGGGGGTCGGTCCACCAGTCGAGGTCCTGGGCGGTGCAGGCGGCCTCGGTCTGGGCGCGGGTGAGCCCGAGCAGGGGCCGCTCGAAGAGCACCCCGTCGCGGTCGAACCGGTGGCGCATCCCGGCCAGCGAGCGGCCGCCCGAGCCGCGGGTGAGCCCGAGCAGCACGGTCTCGGCCTGGTCGTCGAGGGTGTGGCCGAGCAGCACGGTGTCGGCGCGGAAGTGCTGGGCGAGCTGGGCGAGGGCGGCGTACCTCGCCTCGCGGGCACCGGCCTCGATGCCCTGCGGGCCGGGGTCGACGGTGACGCGGATGGACGCGGTCTCGTCGACGCCGAGGGCGGCCATCTGGGCGACGACGCGGGCGGTGTGCTCGGCGGAGTCCTGCTGCAGGCCGTGGTCGACGACGGCGCCGACCACCCGGCCGAAGCGTCGCGACGTCACCGCGCCGGCGAGCAGGGCGAGGGAGTCGGCTCCGCCCGAGCAGGCCACGAGCGCGGTGCGCCCGGTCTCGCCCTGGCCGGCGGCGGCACGGACCAGCAGGACGGGGTCGGTGGTGGTCACCCGTGCACGCGGGCGAGCCAGAGACCGGGGTCGAGGATCTCGGCCTTGCCGGGGAGGTTGTCGGGGCCCTCCCACACGGCGTTGAAGCCGTCCATGCCGACCTTGTCGACGACGGCGCGCACGAAGGCGGCGCCGTCGCGGTACTGCGCCATCTTCTGGTCGAGCCCCAGCAGCCGGCGC
This sequence comes from Nocardioides marmoraquaticus, assembly GCF_054777915.1. NCBI lineage: Bacteria > Bacillati > Actinomycetota > Actinomycetes > Propionibacteriales > Nocardioidaceae > Nocardioides > Nocardioides marmoraquaticus. The sequence continues at coordinate 252,268 of NZ_BAAHAA010000002.1, forward strand.
AGCACCTTGTCGAGCGCGCCGACGCCCTTGCGGCGCTCGGTGAAGCGGGCGCGGATCTGGGCCACCGACGGGATCACCTCGGGGCCGACGCCGTCCATCACGACGTCGGCGTGACCCTCCAGCAGGCTCATCACCCCGGTCACCCGGTCGATGGTGGCCCGCTGCTCGTCGGTGGCGAAGAGGTCGAGCAGGCTGCCGTCGCGCTCACCGCTGCGCAGCTCGCCGACGGTGCGGACGACGTCGCCGAGCAGCTCGCCGAGGTCGGTGCGCACGCTGCCGACCAGGCCCTCCATCTCGCCACGCAGGTGCTCGGTCATCCACGGCACCGCGGTGAACTGCACCCGGTGGGTCTCCTCGTGCAGGCACACCCACAGCCGGAAGTCGGTCGGGTCGGCACCGAGCTCGCGCTCGACGTGGACGATGTTGGGCGCCACCAGCAGCAGCCGGCCGTGCTCGCCGGGCGCGCTGTGGAACGGGTCGAACTGGCCCAGCACCTTGGACCCGAGGAAGCCGAGCATCGCGCCGACCTCGGCGCCGGTGATGCGGGAGCCGACGGCCTTGGCGACGGGCCCGGGGGCGCCCTTGCGCTCCTGCAGCCGGTCGACCAGCGGGCCGATGATGGTGGCGAAGCCGTCGGCGTTCGCCTGCACCCAGCCCGGCCGGTCGACGACCAGCACGGGCGCGCTGCGCTCGGTCGCGACGAGGCCGGTGAAGTCGCGCACCAGGCCGGTCGAGCGGTCGGCGCCGGCCCGCAGCTCGGCGACCGCGTCGTGCGCCTCGACGGGCGTCACCCGGGGGCCCTCGCCGACGAGCCGGGAGCCCACCTTGACGGCCAGGTCCCAGTCGATCATCCCGGAATCCGGGGCCGCGTCGCTCATGTCACGACCCTACGCCGCACCGGCACGCCCCCAGCGCCGCCGCGATGTCGTCGATCCGCAGCCTCGCGCCGAGGTCGCGCTCGGGCCGCACCCGGTCGGCCACGGCGACGAACGCCAGCCGCGCGCCGTCGGGCGAGTCGACCACCCCGGCCAGCCCGTGCACCGACATCAGCGTGCCGGTCTTGGCCCGCACCCGGCCCAGCGCCTGCGCCGGGGCCTCCGCGAACCGCGCCGCGAGCGACCCGCTGAACCCCGCGATCGGCAGGCCGGTCACGACCTGGCGCAGCTCGGGGTGGCCCGGCCCCGCCGCGAGGCGGACGACGTCGGCGAGGGTGCGCGCGGGCAGCAGGTTGTCGCGCGACAGGCCGCTGCCGTCGAGCAGGCGGGCGCCGTCGACCGGCACGCCGAGGCGTCGTACGACGTCGAGCGTCGCGGCCGCGCCGCCGGCGAAGGAGCCCTCGCCCCGCTCGGCCAGGCCCACGTGGTGGGCGAGCACGTCGGCGCCCTGGTTGTCGCTGACGGCGAGCACCTGCTCGGCGATCTCGCCGACGGTCGCGCTGCGCACCTGAGCGAGCGGCTCCCGCCCCTCGGCCGAGGCGGAGGCGGTTCCGGTGGTGGTGCCGGCCGGGTCGCCCGGCAGGTCGACGCGTCGGGGCTCGCCCCGCACCCCGGCACCCGCCTCGCGCAGCAGGCCCGCGAAGACGCCCGCCGCCTGGGCGGCAGGGTCGGGGGCGAAGCCGAACCCGTCGCCGTCGGCCGCCTGGTCGACCCAGAGCGAGCTGATGCCCGAGGTGACGTCGTCGAGGTACATGTCGGGCCAGGTCGGGTTGACCCGCGGCCCGGAGAACAGGCTGTCGTCGAAGGCCAGCCGCACGCCGCGCAGGTCGACGTCGCGCTCGCGCAGCGCGTCGACCGTGCGCCGGGCGAGCGTCGTCAGGTCGGCGCGCTCCGGGTAGAGCCCCTCGGCCGCCGCGGGCGAGCGCGCCAGGAAGGGGTCGCCCCCGCCGACCAGCACGAGTCGCCGCTGCTCGGGCTGCCAGCGCACGGTGGTGGCGAAGCGGGCGGTCGGCGTGAGCACCTCGAGCGCCGCCACCGTCGTCAGCAGCTTGGTCGTCGACGCCGGGATGACCTCGGGCGCCCCGGCGCTGAAGACCTCCTCCCCGGTGCGGAGGTCGGTCACCAGCACGCTGAAGTGCGGGCCCAGCACCCGCCCGCGCAGCTCGGGGCGCACGGCGGCGGCGACCGCCGCGGGATCGAGAGCCACGGCCCGGCTCGGCTCGGCGACCGCCGGAGCCGGGCGCGGCGCCGGCAGCCGCAGCCCCACCGGGGGCAGCACCGCGGCCGGCTCGAGGGTCGGGTCGACCGGACCCCAGCCCAGCCAGCGCTCACCGAGGTCGAAGCGGTACGACACCACCGCGACGGCCAGCAGCGCCAGCACCAGGGCCTCCACCAGCCAGGACCGCCAGCGCCGACGGCGGCGCACGCCCGTGTGGCGTTCGTCACCCACCATCGCGCGGCCCTCCCCTCGACGTGCACAACCCCAGGTCGTGCGCGAGACTAGCCGCACGGTGGCGCCTCACCACGGCGACGCCGGCACAGCCGACGACCGCACAGCCGTGCGCGTGAGGAGACTCAGGTGGAGTTCGACGTCCTGGTGGAGATCCCCAAGGGGCAGCGCAACAAGTACGAGGTCGACCACGAGAGCGGTCGGCTGCGCCTCGACCGGACGCTGTTCACCTCGACGCAGTATCCCGCCGACTACGGCTTCATCGAGAACACCCTCGGCCTCGACGGCGACCCGCTCGACGCCATGGTCATCCTGCAGGAGCCCACCTTCCCGGGCTGCCTGATCCGCTGCCGCGCCATCGGCATGTTCCGCATGACCGACGAGGCCGGCGGCGACGACAAGGTCCTCTGCGTGCCGGAGACCGACCCGCGCCTGGAGCACCTGCGCGACATCAACCACGTCTCCAAGTTCGACCGGCTGGAGATCCAGCACTTCTTCGAGGTCTACAAGGACCTCGAGCCGGGCAAGTCCGTCGAGGGCGCCGAGTGGGTCGGCCGCGCCGAGGCCGAGGCCGAGGTCCGCGCCTCCTTCAAGCGCTTCGAGGACAACCCCCACGACGCCCACGTCGAGGACGACGCCGCCCCCGAGGCCGGCCGCCACACCGACGGCTGACCGGCCCGAGATCCAGGCTCCCCCACCTGGCTTCGAGGTCTACCAGGACCTCGAGCCCGGCAAGTCCGTCGAGGCCGCCGAGTGGGTGGGCCGCGCCGAGGCCGGCAGCCTGCGGTCCGCGCCTCCTTCAAGCGCTTCGAGGACAACCCCCACGACGCCCACGTCGAGGACGACGCCGCCCCCGAGGCCGGCCGCCACACCGACGGCTAGGAGGCACCCGCCTTCGTGCCGGTGAAGTAGGCGAAGGGGCCGGAGCGGCGTACGTCGAGCTCGACGCCGCAGGCGCGGAACCACCCCGCCAGCTCGCGCGAGGTCACGCCGGGTCCGAGGATGCCGCTGGCGCGACCGACCCGCCGCATCGCGAGCGTGCGGAGGCCGGAGTCCTCGAGGATCGTCGAGCCGGTGAGGCTGCCGCCAGGACGGAGCACGCGGGTCACCTCGCGCACGGCGAGGCCCGGGTCGGGGAAGCAGTGCAGGCCGGTGAGGGTCACGACGAGGTCGAACTCGTCGTCGGCGAAGGGCAGGTCGCCGACGTCGGCGGCCACGGTCTCGACCTGGTCGTCGACGCCGAGCTCGCGTGCGCGTCGACGGGTACGACGCAGCATCGTCGGGGCCAGGTCGCAGGCGACGTACCGCACCCCCTGACCGGGTCGCAGCGCCCGGAGCGCCACGCCCCCGCCGACCGGCACGTCGAGCACCGCCGCACCGGCGGGCAGCGAGCCGACCGGGTCGGCGGCGCGGTGCAGCAGCGACAGGTCGCTGCCGGTGCCGAGCCGCCAGAGGCGGCCGCCGAGGTCGGGGTGCTCGACGGTCCAGTCGTAGACCGAGGCCCAGAGCGGGTCCTGCTCCCAGCCCCCCAGCCCGGGGAGCCGGGACAGCACGCCGCTCACGCGGAGCAGCTCACGACGGGCCGGCCTCCTGGTCCTGCTCCGAGCGGCGCGCCTGGTCGATCATCTCGGCCTGCAGCGACACCTCGGGGATGCCGAAGGCGTCGGTGAGCTGGCCGGCGAGCGGTCGCACCTCGCGGCACAGCTGCGCGATCTCGCGGGTGATCAGCTTGCTGCGCTCGCTCGAGAGCCGGCCGTGCTCCATGAACCAGCCGCGGTCGGCCTCGATGACCGTGAGGGCGTGCAGGTCGGCCAGCGCGTTCAGCGCCAGCTTCTCGGGCCCGTCGGGCAGCGAGTCGAGCTTGTCGACGAAGGCCTGCAGCACGACCCGCTCCATGTGGGCGCGGGCGGCGTGGATGACGTGGGTCTGCGCACGGCTGAAGACCTCGGCGGCGTCGTAGCCCGCGTCGATGCCGCGCTTGAGGCGCCGGGCCACGCCCGAGAGGCTGTGCTCCTCGCGGAAGCGGAGCATCCCGAGGTGGTAGCGCGCGTCGCGCAGGCCCTTGTCGGGGTCGCCGCCGTCGTCGCCCGGGAGCACGTCGCGCACCCGCTCGAGCAGCTTGCGGGCGGCGGTGCGCTCGATGACGGTCTCGACGGCGAGGTCGGCGACGAACCGCACGACGCCGAACTGGTCGAGCTCCTCGAAGTTGGTGCTGTAGTCGGTGAGCAGGCCCTTGGCGACCAGCTGCAGCAGGATGTGGTTGTCGCCCTCGAAGGTGGTGAAGACGTCGGTGTCGGCGCGCAGCGTGCCGAGCCGGTTGGACAGCAGGTAGCCGGCGCCGCCGCAGGCCTCGCGGCTCTCCTGGATCGCGGTCGTGGCGTGCCAGGTGCCGAGCGCCTTGGTGCCGGCGGCCCGCGACTCGAGGGCGCGCTGCTCCTTGTCGCTCGGCTCGGTCCCGCGGGTGCGGCCGCCCGCGATGCGGTGCAGCTCCTCGGAGAGCTCCTCCTGGGCGAAGTGCAGCGCGTAGCTGCGCGCCAGCAGCGGCAGCAGCCGGCGCTGGTGCAGGCCGTAGTCGAGCAGCACCTCCTCCTTGTCGGTCCCGGGCGAGCCGAACTGCCGACGCAGCTCGGCGTAGCGGATCGCGATGGTCAGCGCCACCTTGGCGGCCGACAGCCCGCCCGCGCCGACGCACACGCGGCCCTGCACGAGGGTGCCGAGCATGGTGAAGAAGCGTCGGTCGGGGTTGTCGATCGGGGAGGAGTAGGTGCCGTGCTCGTCGATCGAGGCGTAGCGGTCGAGCAGGTTGTCGCGGGGCACCCGCACCTGGTCGAACCACAGCCGGCCGTTGTCGACCCCGTTGAGGCCGATCTTGGGGCCGTCGTCGGCGATGCGGACGCCGGGCAGCGGCTCGCCGTCCTCGCCGCGGATCGGCACGAGCAGGGCGTGGACGCCGTGGTTCTCGCCGCCCACGTGCAGCTGGGCGAAGACCGCGGCGACGGTGCCGTGGCGGGCGGCGTTGCCGATGTAGTCCTTGCCGGAGTACTCCGTGGGGCTGTGCACCACCAGCTCGTCGGTCTCGGCGTCGTACGTCGCCGTGGTGGCGAGGGCCTGCACGTTGGAGCCGTGACCGGTCTCGCTCATCGCGAAGCAGCCGAGCACGCGGGCGTGGATGAGGTCCTCGAGGTAGGCGTCGTGGTGCCGCTTCGTGCCGAGCTGCAGCACCGCCCCGCCGAACAGGCCGAACTGCACGCCTGACTTGACCAGCACCGACAGGTCGCTGAAGGCGAGGGTCTCGAAGGCCGCGATGCTCGCGCCCACGTCGTCACCCCCGCCGTACGCCGCCGGGAAGCCGTGCGCCTGCGCGCCCGTGTCGGCCGACTCGACGATGACGTCGCGCACCAGGTCGCGGTACTGGTCACGCGTCAGGTCGTGCACGGTCTCGAGCGTGTCGGCGTGCTGCTCGATGGTCGCGCGGACCTGGTCGCGGACGGCGGCGTAGCGACCGTCGAGCAGGGCGCGGAGGACGCTGACGTCCACCTCCGTCGGGACGGCGGGCGCCACGGGCTTCGAGGGCTGCAGGAGTGCCATGTGCTCAGAGTGCCCCAGCCCGGCGGAGCACATGAATGGTTTGGTTCACACGTGTGCTGTGAGGAGCGCGACGACGACGCTGCCGACGGTCACAGGCGCACGGCGTGCGTCGGGTACCAGTAGGAGTAGGTGCTCACCCGGACGTCGAGGCCGGTACGCGGCGCCTCGATGTATCGGCCGCCGCCGAGCGCGAGCGCCACGTGGTGGATGCCGCTGGGACTGCCGTTGCTGCTCCAGAACAGCAGGTCGCCGGCGCGGGCCTGGGAGACGGGGACCGGCGTGCCCATGGAGTGCTGCGCGACCGAGTAGTGCGGCAGCGAGCGCCCGCCCCGGGCCCAGGCCTGCTGCGTCAGGCCGGAGCAGTCGAACGCGTCCGGGCCGGCCGCTGCCCAGCGGTAGGGCTTGCCGACCTGCGCGTAGGCGTAGGCGACCGCGCGGTCGACGGCCGACCCGCTCGGGGGCGCGGGCGCCGGGCGCGGAGCGGGGGCGGGAGCCGGAGCGGGGGCCGGGGCCGGCTGCGGGCGAGGAGCCGGGCGGGGTGCCGGGCGGGGAGCGGGGCGCGGCGAAGTCGGAGGCCAAGCGGTCTTAGGAAGA